>CAZREK010000186.1:0-5256 GCA_964598965.1 uncultured Bifidobacterium sp.
GCCAGCCGCTGGAGCAAGCCGCGCATGGTCATCTGCGTTCCGTCCGGCATCACCGGTGTCGAACAGCGCGCGGTGCAGGACGCGGCGGAGTACGCCGGCGCCCGTCGCCCGGTGCACATCATCGAAGAGCCCATGGCCGCGGCCATCGGCAGCGACATGCCGATCCACGAGCCCAGCGGCAACATGGTGGTGGACATCGGCGGTGGCACCACCGAGGTCGCAGTCATCTCGCTCGGCGGCATCGTCACTGCGCAGTCGGTGCGCGTTGCCGGCGACGAGCTGGACGACGCGCTCATGCAGTACATGAAGAAGGAATACTCGATGGCCATCGGCGACCGCACCGCCGAGGAGATCAAGATCCACATGGGTTCTGCCTGGCCGCTCGACGAGGAGCTCACCGCCGACATTCGCGGTCGCGACCTCATCACCGGCCTGCCGCGCACGCTGGCGCTCACCACCGAGATGGTGCGCGAGGCCCTTTCCGAGCCCGTGGGCGCGATCATCGACAGCGTGAAGACCACTCTCGACCGCACGCCGCCCGAGTTGGCGGCCGACATCATGGAACAGGGCATCATGCTCACCGGCGGCGGCGCGCTGCTGGCAGGTCTCGATCGCAGGCTCTCGCACGAGACCGGAATGCCCGTCAACATCGCTCACGAGCCGCTGTACAGCGTCGTGATCGGTTCCGGCCGTGCTCTCGAGAACATCGACGCGATGCGCGGTCTGATGACGCTCGGCGGCGACGAATAGGCCCGGCCGGACTCGTCGCATGTTCTCGAACCTCAGCCGCCGAAGGGTGATGGTGCTGGTCGTCGTCACGTGCATGCTCCTGATCACGCTCGACAAGCGCGGCAACCCGGTGATCGACAAGCTGCGCTCTGCGTTCGAACGAATCACCCGGCCGGTCGACATCTCCACCGAGGCGCTGGTGCTGCCGCTGGAACGGGCCTGGTACGGGATCACCAACTATGAGGACCTGGAGAAGGAGAACGCCCGCCTGCGCGACCAGATCGAGCAGATGAAGGGCAGCGACATCGAGGCACGTACGGCGATCCTGCAGTACCGCGAACTGCTGCAGCAGACGCAGCTAACCTCGAAGTGGAGCTACGACCACGTCACCGGCGAAGTCGTCGGTGTGTCGCCCAGCAACTTCCAGCAGACGGTGGAGATCAGCGTCGGGTCCAACCGCGGCATCCAGGTGGGCATGCCGGTCATCGACGGTGCCGGTCTTGTGGGCAAGATCACCCGCGTCTTCCCCAACCGCAGCATCGTGCTGTTGATCACCGACCCCTCGTACGCGATCACCGCCCGCGTGCTGGGCACGGCGACCGGCGAGGACATCACCGACGGTCTCGGCACCGACGCGGGGACGACGACGACCAGCGCCGCGGCCGTCACGGAGGACACATCGGCGATCATCACCGGCTCGATCGCCCCTGGGACCGGCGAGGACGTCGTGGTCGTCACGGAGTCCACCGAGGGCAGCACCACCAGCTCCGCGCCGTTGGTGCTTCGCGAGACAGGTGCGCTCGAAGGACAGGGGCCGAACCTGCCGATGGTGATGCGGTTCTCCGACCTGACGTCGTCGATCACCAGCGTGCAGGTGGGCGCCATCGTGGACACCGCCGGTGGCACGGACAGCCTGGCGCCGCAGGGCATCCCCATCGGCCGGATCACTGCCGTACTCGAACAGACGGGCACCAGCAGCGCACTCGTCGAGGTGACGCCCAGCGCCGACCTGCGCCGCCTCAGCTTCCTCACGGTGCTGCTGTTCCTGCCCAACCAACAAGCGGTTCTGCGCTGACGTGCGACGCATACTGATCGGCTCGCTGCCACGCATCCTGCTCATCGGGATGATCGCGATGTCGCTGCAACGCGTGCTGTTCGCCAAACACCCGATCGCGGACGTGAAGCTGCAGTTCGTGCTCGCGCTCGCCGTTGCCGCGGGGGCGGCCGGTGGCGCAGAACGTGGGGCGATCGCCGGCTTCGCGCTGGGCCTCATGTACGACCTCAGCGGCAACACCCCGCTGGGCCTGATGGCGCTGTGCTACGGCATCGGCGGCATCGTCGCCGGCTACTTCCACGCCTACACACCCGACGCGCAGTGGTGGCTGCTGTCCGTGTACGCGTTCGCCGGTGCACTGGTGGGGGAGGCCTGCGTGCCGCTGATGGAGGTCATGACCGGCGATCCGGGATGGGTCACCGGCCGGTTGTTCGTGCAGGTACCGCTGGTCGCCGTGGCCGCGGCAGTGTGGTGTCCGTTCCTGGCGCCGGTCGCGCGCTGGATGGTGGCCGTCAAGCGCAAGAAGTGGAAGGCCCCGGCCACATGACACACCTCCGCCAGGCGGGGGCGCGCACACTGAAGGTCGCCGACGTAGGAAACTGTGCGAATGGCTGTTGACAAGCGCACCGCCCGCCTCGGCGTCCTTGCCACTTCCGCCCTCGTGTTGATGGGGCTGCTCGGCGCACGCCTGTGGTTCCTGCAGGGCCAGCAGGCCGACGAGTACCAGGCCAAGGTGACGTCGGCGAAGACGCGCACCGTCTACATCGCCCCCGAGCGAGGTCGCATTTTCGACTCCACCGGGCGGGTAGTGGCTGACAACCAGCGGTTCTTGACGGTCACCATCGACTGGTCGGTGATCCGCAAGTCGAAGGTCCGCCAAGAGCTGTTCAACCGCTTGTCAGGGCCGCTGAAGACTCCCGTCGACGACCTCATGCGCCGGTACGACCCGTGCTACAAGATCCCCGACCCCTGCAATAAGAAGCAGCAGTACGACTCGTTGCTGCCGCTGCCGCTGAAAGAAGACGTCGACGAGCCGACGGTGAACTTTCTGCTGGAACGCAGCGAGGACTATCCGGGTATCGACGTCACCGAGCAGTGGCGCCGCGTGTACCCGTACGCACCGATCGCCAGCCACGTGATCGGCTTCATGGGGGCCATCACCGAGGGGACGCTCAAGGATTACCTCAAGCAGGGCTACAAGCGCAATGAACGCGTCGGTCAGTTCGGCATCGAGCTGAGCATGGAACGCGAGCTCCACGGCCGCTGGGGCAAGAAGGTGTTCGAGATCGACGCGTCCGGCTCCATCGTGCGCGAACTCGTTGACGAGCGCATCGACCCTGTCGCCGGCAACGACGTTCAGCTGACCATCGACTTCGAGCTGCAGCAGTACGCCGAACAGGCGCTGGAGACCGAGTTGCGCCTGCGCCGCAACTTGCCCGAGGACCTGTCCTACTCGGACTCGGCACCGCACAACCCGCTGGACCGAGAGAAGAGCTGGAGTGTGCGGGTGTACCGCATCACGCTCGCCGACGGTCAACAGGTGGACTATCCGGAGTGGGTGCAGCACAAGGCGCCCGCCGGTTCGGTGATCGTGGAGAATCACCAGACCGGCCAGATCATGGCGATGGCCAGCTACCCCAGCTTTGACAACCGCTGGATGGAAGCAGGCATCAGCCGCGCCAAGTACCAGCAGTTGTTCCCCAGCAAGAACCCGGACGGGACGAAGGTCGACCCCGACCGATCGGTACTGGTGAACCGCGCCGTGCAGGGCAACTACAACCTCGGCTCCTCCATCAAGCCGTTCGTGGCGTGGTCCGCGGTGCACTCCGGTCTGATCAACGCCTACGACAACTGGACCGACGAGGGCTATTACAACCTGTTCTCCATTGCGCCGGAGGACTGCATCCAGAACGGTGGCGTTGCCCGCTGCATCTTCAAGAACGCATCCAACAAGCGCACCAACAAGCCCAGCTCCTACGGCCCGGTGAACGTGGAGACTGCCCTCGCCGTGTCGTCGGACTGCTTCTTCTATCGCATCGGTGAGATGTTCTACGTGGTGCCCGGCACCGACCACCAGCTGCTGCAGGAGAACCTGATGCGCTTCGGGTTCGGCACCAAGACCGGCATCCAACTGCCGTACGAGTGGGGCGGCCGCCTTCCGTCCGACGAGGAGAAGCGCAAGCTGGTGGAGGCCGGCGTGCTGGCCAAGAACGAAGTGCCTCGAATCGTCGTCGGCGACGCCATCCAGATGGCGATCGGGCAAGGCCTGATGGCGGCCACGCCACTGCAGCTGACCAACGCCTACGCCACGCTGGCCAATGGCGGCTTCCTACTGAAGCCGACGATCGTCAAGAACATCTACGCCCCGCTCACACCCGACAAAGAGCCGGGCGTCGCCGATCTGGAGCGTGGCACGGTCGTGGTCAGCTACGAGAAGCGCGTGGTGCTCGACCAGCTGGAAATGCCGGTCGACACCGTCTACAAGCCGATCATCGACGGGCTGCGGCGAGTCGTTCGCGGCCCCGGTGTCTACTGGAACTTCCAGCACGAGACCACCGGCGAGCGGTTGTTCCGCAACTTCCCGGTGAACATCGCCGGCAAGACGGGGACGGCGCAGGGTGCCGGCAACCTGCCGTGGAACGACTCCTCGGTGTTCGGCGCGTTCGGTGTGCGCGATCCGCAGAGCGAGACCGAGCAGGAGGTGCCGTACACGGTGGTGGCCTACCTGGAGAAGAGCGGCTATGGCTCGAAGGCCGCGGCCCCGGTCGTGAAGTGCATGTTCCTTGCCCTCACCGGTGAGCAGAAGAAGGACCCGGTGGTGCTCAGCGACCCGCTGGACACCAACTCGTTCACCCCCGCACCCATTCGTTCGTTGCGGAATCCCTTCTGCTTGAACGGATCGTCGGGAATCAAGGACTGACGAGTGTCATCGACCTTCCTGCGTCGACGCCCGGACTCGGGTCTCGGCAACATCCGTTCCAGCCCCAGTGACCCGTCGCGCAACATCGACTGGGTGCTGATGCTTGCCGTCAGCGCGCTGTCGCTGATCGGGCTGGCCACCATCTACACGGCGTCGCGGAGCAAGTTCGCGATCAAAGCCACCGAGCCCTACGGGTTCTTCTTCGTCACCCGCCAGGAGTTGTTCCTGATCGCGGCCGTCGTGGTGATGATCGTCGTGATGAGCTTCGACTACGACTGGTGGAAGGACCAGTCGCGGTTCCTGTACGGCGCCACGATCATGATGCTGACGCTGGTGATGCTGATCGGCAAGATCAGCGGTGGCGCGCGCCTCAGCTTCGACATCGGCCCGATCAACCTCCAACCGGCGGAGTTCGCCAAGTTCACGGTGCTCCTGGTGGTCGCCGCCTACCTGTCCGAGGACAGATCCGACACGCTGGCCTACCACCGCTTCATCATCGGCCTGCTGATCGTGGGTGCGCCCGCGGGCCTCATCATCCTGCAGCCCGACCTCG
>CAZREK010000187.1:0-5253 GCA_964598965.1 uncultured Bifidobacterium sp.
CTCTCCCGAGACAGCAGTGCCCCGGCCCAGTGCCGGGGCACTGTCGCGTCCGGGTTCAGCGACCGAGTCCCAGGGTGGAGTTGGCGGTCGTGGCAGCCCGGCCTACCGTGGACTCATGGCGCACGGAGCACACCACCACCATCACGGCGGGGAGCAAAGCTTCGACTGGCAGGCGATGGCCGACTCCGTCGAGCTCGACGGTCTCATCGTGCTGCCCCTGCTGGACGACGTGATGAAGGACGTCGGCGCCCACCTTCACCTCAGCGAGGTGCAGCACGTCCTCGACGTCGGTGCTGGGCCGGGCGTCATCGCCGGGGCGCTGGCGGCCCACATGCCCCGCGCTCGCGTCACGGCCATCGACTCCTCCCCCGAAATGCTCGCTCGCGCTGCGGAGCGCGCCGGGTCCACGCGGGTGAAGAAGCGCTTGTCGTTCGTCGTCGCCGATCTCGACGCGCCGCTGCCGCCACTGGAACCTGCCGAGCTGATCGTCGCCTCGATGGTGCTCCACCACGTCGCCGACCCCGTGGCATCGCTACGCCGGCTGCACGAGCTGCTGGTGCCCGGTGGCGTGCTGGTGATGCTGGAGTTCGCCGGCCCTCCTGCCGTGTTGCCCCCGGACGACCCAATGTTGCAGGGCGGCGCCTGGACCCGCCTCGAGCGTGCGGCCGCTGGGGTCATCCGCGAGCGGCTGGGGCTGGACCCGTGGACACTCGACTGGCCGTCGATGCTCACCCGTGCGGGCTACGCCGACGTCCGCGACCGCACCCGCGCCGCGTATCACTCCGCACCGCTGGACACCGATGGCCGACGCTGGATCGCCAAGCACGTCAACCGCGGGCTCAGCATGGCCGGCGAGCGCATCCCCGCCACCGACCTGGCCCCGCTGCAGGAACTGGCGGACAGCGCACCCGTGCGGCGCGACCTGTTCCTGCGCGCCGAGCGGCGTGTGCTGATGGCGCGACGGTCGCTGTTCTGACCCAATCGGCCGCCGCCTGACGTGATGTTTCGCTCCGTACCAGGCAAACTTGCAGGATGACCTCGCAGGGCGATACTCGCACCGGTGTCGGCGCCAGCGCGCTGGCTGCGTTCTTGTCGGTGGTGTGGCCCGGGCTCGGTCACTGGGCCATTCGCGCTCGCTTCCGCCGCGAGACCACGGTCGTCACCGGCATCAACTTCGCCACCAGCTTGGTGCTGATGGGCATCATCGCCCCGCTGCACAACAAGTCCGACCTCGTCGAACTGATCGCGGATCGCAACATCTTCATGGTGATCTTCGCCTGCTTGGCGATCTTGGCGCTCACCCGCTTCTACACCGCCATCGACTCGGCGTGGCAGGCTCGCCCCGACGACGCCTCCCTACGGATCCCCGCGGTCTTCGCCGCGGCAGTGCTGATCGTGGTGGGCGTCGCCCCGCTGGCCGTCGGTGCCAAGTACGTGTACGACACCGACCAGTTCGTGGAGAAGGTGTTCGGCAACGACAACACCGAGACCGCTCAGGCCGGTGCACTCGACGGTGGCACCACGGTGCCCGGCGGCAGCACCGCTTCCACGGTCGCCCAGCCGGAATGGATCGGCGACCGCCGCATCAACATTCTGCTGCTCGGTGGCGACTCGGGTGCGGACCGCTGGAGCCTGCGCACCGACTCGATGAACGTGGTTTCCATCGACCCGGTCACCGGCGACGCGGCCACCATCGCCATCCCGCGCAACCTGCCGTACATCGAGTTCCCGCCCGGCACCCCGCTCGACCTCTACTTCCCCGACGGGTTCGACCAGTACAGCGGCCTCACCAACGCGGTCTACACCTTCGTCGACCTGCCGGCCAACCGGTACCTCACCACCGGCGGCGACGATGCCGGCGCGCAGGCGATCAAGATGGGCATCGCCCAGTTCCTCGGTATTCCCATCCAGTACTACGTGCTTGTGGACATGGCCGGCTTCACCTCCGTCGTCGACGCACTCGGCGGCATCGACGTCTACGCGCCGAAGAAGGTGGAAGCGGCCCCCAACCCCGACCCCAACGGGCCGAAGATGCCCGCCTACTTCGAGGCCGGCTGGCACCACTTCAACGGCGCGGAGGCACTCAGCTACTCGCGTACCCGTCATGACGACAGCGACTACTGGCGCATGGCTCGTCAGCGCTGCGTGATCATGTCGATCACGACGGCCGCGACACCGAAGAGCCTTGCTCTCGGTCTCACCGGCCTGCTCGACGCGTTCGGCGACGCGGTCCGCACCGACATCCCGCGCAGCGAACTGCCCGCTCTGGCCGACATGGTGGAGAAGTTCGGACAGGCCGGTGGCGTCGACGCCGTGCGCTCCATCCAGATGACGCCGCCCACGATCGAGTCCTCGAACTGGAAGACGGCCGTCCCGCCGGACCCCAGCGAGACGTCGTACCCGCAGTACATCCGCGACGTGATCAAGAACGTGCTCGTCCCGGGCACGGTCAACATCGTGATGCCTGACCTCACCAAGGAACTGGTCGACTGCAACGGCCCTGACAAGTAGGGCCTGTTCACGCACCCGCGGCGCCTCGGCCAGACTGGGGCGATGCATCGTTGGAAGACCATCGTCGAGCCGTTCCGGATCCACTCCGTCGAACCGGCGCAGTTCACCACTGTCGAGCAGCGTTCTGCATGGCTGGAGGAAGCGGGCCACAACCTGTTCGCGCTGCGCGCCGACCACGTGCTCATCGACCTGCTGACCGATAGCGGCACCGGCGCGATGTCGCGCGACCAGTGGGCCGGCATCCAGCGCGGCGACGAGAGCTACGCCGGTTCACCTTCATGGTTCCGCTTCCTCGATGCGGTGCAGAACCTGTTCCCCTTCCGGCACGTGATCCCCACCCATCAGGGCCGCGCCGCGGAGAAGATCCTGTTCACCGTCATCGGTGGGCCGGGCAAGGTCATCCCCAACAACACCCACTTCGACACCACCCGCGCCAACATCGAACACACCGGCGCCGAGGCAGTCGACCTCGTCATCGCCGAAGGCAAGCGCCCTGAGCTGGTGCACCCGTTCAAGGGCAACATGGACATTGCCGCGCTCGACGCGCTCATCCAGCGTGTCGGCGTGGCGAACGTGCCGGCCGTGATGGTCACGATCACCAACAACTCCGGTGGTGGCCAACCGGTGTCGTTGGCCAACCTGCGCGAAGTGCGCGCCGTCTGCGACCGCTACGGCCTGCCGTTGTTCCTCGACGGTTGCCGCTTCGCGGAGAACGCGTGGTTCATCCACGAGCGCGAAGAAGGCCAGCACGGCCGACCGATCGTCGACATCGTGCGCGACATCGGTGCGCTCGCCGACGGTATGACGATGAGCGCGAAGAAGGACGGCATGGCCAACATCGGCGGCTGGCTGGCGATGAACGACGACGACCTCGCCGCCCAGTGCCGCAACCTGCTGATCCTCACCGAAGGCTTCCCCACCTACGGCGGCCTCGCCGGCCGCGACCTGGAGGCGATCGCGCAAGGCCTGACCGAAGTGGTGGACCCGCACTACCTGCGCTATCGCATTCGCAGCACGGCATACCTCGCCGACGCGCTCGACGCCGCCGGTGTGCCGGTGGTGAAGCCGGCAGGCGGCCACGCCGTGTACCTCGACGCCCGCGCGCTGCTGCCGCACATCCCGCCGCTGCAGTATCCGGGGCAGGCGCTCGCGGCCGCGCTGTACCGCGAAGGTGGCATCCGCGGGTGCGAGATCGGCACGGTGATGTTCGGCCGTCATCCTGATGGCAGCGAGCAACCGGCAGCGATGGACCTCGTGCGCCTCGCCATCCCACGTCGCACCTACACCCAGAGCCACATCGACTACGTCATCGAGGTCGTGCGCTGGGTGGCGGAACGCGCCGGTGAGTTGAAGGGCATGCGCATCGTCGACGAGCCGCCCGCGTTGCGTCACTTCACAGCGCGCTTCGCACCGATCTGAGCCGCCGGGTCAGGCGTTGGCGAGCGCGATGTCCGGCCCGGACGGCTCGCCATCGATCGCCTCGCGCCACCGCGGCAGGCGTGCCGCCAGCACCAGGCAGAACAGCAGGTTGGCGGCGGCACCGACGACGAACGCCAGCCGGAGGTTGGTGGCGTCGCCCAGCGCGCCCACCAACAGCAGACCGAACCCGTACGTGACGCCGGCGAACGCCTGGAACAACGACAGCACACGACCGCGGCTGTGGTTGGGTGCATCGCGCTGCACGGTGGCGATGGACGTGATGATCGTCGAGGACGACATCGCCCCCAGGACGGCGGCAGCAGCGATGACCGTCACCCGCGTGGGCGCGAGCGCGTAACCCACCAAGGCTGCGGACAGCAACGCAATCAGCAGTGCGTACAGGTTCGAGCGACGCACGCGATCCGCGATGACCGTCACCGACATGCCACCGATCAGCGAACCGACGCCTTGCGCCGAAGCGATCGCACCAGCCACACCGGTGCCGCCGTGGAACTCGGCTTTGGCGAAGATCGGGATGAGCCCCATGAACGGGATGACCAACACGTTGAGCCCGATGAAGACGGCGACCGTGTAGGCGCAGCCCCGAGTCGTCCAGAGTGCGCGCCAACCGCCGCGCAGACGTTCACCGAACGTGCCGTCCAGCGAGCCGTGCGAGCGGAACGATCGCCGCAGTCGTGTGACGGCGACGGCGAGCACGACGAAGCTGAAGGCGTTGAACCCGACGGTCCACGCCGGGCCCACCGCGAGCGCCAGCAAGGTGCCCAACAGCGGCCCGATCACGCGGCCTGCGTTCCAGGAGTAGGTGACCAGCGAGACCATCGCCATCATCTCGTCGGGCTCGACCAAGTCGGGTTGCATCGCCGAATAGCTGGGCTGACCCAGCGCGCCCGCAGCCGCGGACAACAGGATCAACCCCGTCAACACCCCGGGCGAACGAACGCCAGCGCCCAGCACGATCGCGAGTGCTGCGGTGGCGACGGCCTGCATCATCAGCGTGATGGAGAACACCTTCTTGCGTTCGTAGCGGTCGGCCAGCACGCCGCCGATGGGCGAGCTGATGCCTTGCGGCATGAACGTCGCCAGCGCCACCAGCCCGGTCTGCACCGCCGAACCGGTGTCGTGCGCCACCAAGCTGCCGACGACGATCAGCTGCACCCACGTACCGATGTCGGACACCACCGCCGCGATCCACAACAGGCGCACATGGCGATGGCGCAAGGGACGGAAAGGGTGGTTGCTCACGCAACGGTTCACGCTACCGGGGGTGCCAACCCGCGGTCCCGGCAGTTTCAGCCGGCGCCG
>CAZREK010000188.1:0-5241 GCA_964598965.1 uncultured Bifidobacterium sp.
CGGTGGGTCGTATCGGGCGACGTTGGGCAAGTTCTCCGCCGATGCGCCCAGCCCGGTTCCGTCGGGTGAGGGCAACACGCTGCCCATCACCGTCACCGTCAAGGTCACCGACAACCAAGGTCGTACCGCCACCCGTGGCACGACCGTCACGCTGAAGGACTGCACGTTCGTATGAAGCGCTCACTCGTCATCACCGGGGCTGTCGCCGTGTTCGCAGCGTCCACCGTCGTGTCCATCGTTGTCGCCGACTCGATGCAGGATCAGCCCACCAGTCAGTTGCCGGATCGCACAGCAGGCCTCGGCGCTGCAGCGATGACCGATCCAGTCGTCGTGGACGGCGCAGCAGTGAGCAATGACGATCTGTCGCCGGATGTCCTCGGTGCCGGATATGTCAGCCTGCTGCCGACCTCTGCAGATGCGGCTGCGGCGGAGCGCGCGCTGACTCCTGCTGATGCCTACCCGTGGCCGGCTGACGGCAGCGACGCGGGCGCGGGTACGTCGTCAGGCGGGTCTGGCGCATCCGATTCCGCGGACGTCGGGGCCGCGATGATGGGCGCGCCCGGCAGCTCGGGCGGATACGCAACGCGCTTCATCGATCTGTGCGCAGAAGTACCGGACAGCACGCTGTGCCCCACCGGGGTCGGTGGCACGGTGCTGGTTCCGTTCGAGGGTGATGTCGACTTCGGCACGTTCGACGTGTTCGGCATCTACGGCACGCCTTCGCCCTTCTGGCGTTGCGACCTGCCTGCCTCGCTCGAAACGAACGAGTATCCAGTGCTGGTCAACGCCACCCATCCCGCACGGATCGAGATCGAGTACCACCCGGTGGACGACCCCACCGACAGCCAACACGCCGTGGTCGATCTCACGGATCTCGCCGGCGAGGCCTACCAGGAGTTCTCCAGGTACTTCGGCGAGCACGGCACGGTGCCTGTCGAAGGCGTGCACCACTGCTTCGTGTTGCATGCATCCGCCGACTTCCGCTCGTACGAAGTGACCGCGGTGGGAACATCGTTCACCGGGGACACCGACACAATGGTGTCACGCGTGGACTTCAACCCGCGCCGCCCCGCGGTGATCGTCACCCCGAGCACTGACGATCCACTGAAGGCGACGATCGGAGTGCCGGTCGCGGTCGATCCCACCGAATGGGCGATCGTGCGCATGCTGCGTGTGGCCGACGGGCAGACCTGCCCTGACGTCGAGGACGAGGTGGTCTCTGGTGAAAGCACGCTGGTCGTGCCGGCGCCCGGAAGCGGCCGACACCTAGAGCGGATCGTGTGGTCGGACACGTTCGTGCCTGCTCCGCCAGGTTGGGCGACTGATGTGTACGACGTCGACGCTTGGTCCGTGAGCTTGGAGGAGAGCACTGACTACCTGATGTGCGTGTGGTGGGTGACGGTGCCGGAGCATTCGTACGACCCGCGATATATGAGCATCACCGAGCGCGAGAACCGCCTGATCAGCACACCGGACATGAGACGGACGCGGATCTACGTGGATGGTACGCAAGCAGGGAACAGCGCACTGGCGGCCGGTTCTGTGTCGGTCGTGGTGCCGAACGGCTGTCACGCCAACTCTGGCGCCTCCGCTGAGCTCCACATGCCGACTGTGCCGTTGCTGGCCAACCAGGCGGAGTACTTCGCCGCCGGGCGTCAAGTGTGTGAGTACCCAGGCATTTCGCAACCCGACACCACACGACTGGTGGTCACCGGGCCGGGAATGACGCCCAAGTCCTTCGATCTGCCGACTCCGCTCGTCGCGGATTCGGAGATCGACACGTACTACCTGTACTTCGGGGACTCCGGTTGCCTGCAAGGCGTGTCGTTCGGGATCGTCACGGGCAATTGCGATTCAGTTGAAAGGTGCACGCCGCGGACAGAATGCTCGACCGATCACCCTGACCTGCTGGTGACGGTTTGGACGATTCGAGGCGCCTCGAACGGGCTCGACGACTGGCTCATCACCGATGGGCACGAGTTCGCTTCACCCGAGCGCCCCCCGGCAGCGCTGCCCGCCGAGATTCAGCTCGACTACTTCAACAGCGGTGTCGAGGCCGCAGGCCGCAATGCCGTGCAGGTGACTGCCAACTTCGATCGGCCTGTGACGCTGCAGGCTTCGCTGGAAGGCGATCCGTGTGTGATCGGTGCAGTGCCGAGCTACACGTCCGCCACCCCCAGTGCCACACACACCTTCGTGCTCGACGGCCTGTGCACACTCACCACCTATGGGGTGCGTTTGGAGGCCAGCGATGGCACCACCACGACGGTCTTCAGTGACTTCGCACGCCAGTGGGACGGGCATGCCCAAACCGACGGCTACCACGTGTCATACACGGTTGAGGTCGGGGAGCGTGCGGACGGCTGGAACGAGTTGCTGTACGCCCACTGGGGGATTCACATCGACGTCCCGACGGTGGGCGCCTTCGGTGTGCCAACCTCCTTGCGAGGAGAGCCGGTGCCGGTGGGCGCGCCCAGCAGATGCCTCGAGCCCAGTGCCAGTGCTCCGCAAGAAGCGGTGTGGGGTGACACCGTCGACGTGGTGGTGCAGGCGAGGCTGCAGAGCGCAGTCCTCGCGGGTCGGGGTTACTGCTCGAGGCGGACGGAGCGCGGATATGCCGACCTCTGGGCCGACGTCGTTGCGAGCATCCCGATCGAAGAACTCCAGGCAGGCCCCGTCCACGTCACGGTGCCATTTGCGGACGACCCCGAGTTCTCGATCACCCTCACCATTCGGTCGACGTTCTCGGAGTAGAGGATGAACGAGTTGTGATACCCCTGGGGGTATGCTAGACATACCCCTATGGGTACCACGACCGACGAGCATCCCGTCCCGCATCCCGATCTCGAGCGTGGTCACCACCACGAAGGCAAGCCAGGTCTGCTGGCCAAGATCGCCCGCTTCAGCGCCACGCACCGCAAGTCGGTGATGGTGGTGTGGCTGCTGGTGGCACTGGGTGCCGCGCCGCTGGCCGTCACCCTGAACGGGGCGTTGTCCGGTGCAGGGTGGGACGCACAGGGCAGCACGTCCGCAGAAGTGCGCGACGAGCTGCGCCGCGACTTCCCGCAGATGAGCGACAAGGTCGCCTACGTCGTGTACCAGCAGGACACGCCGATCGCCGACGGTGCGGAAGGGCTGGACGCCGTGGTGGCGGCCCTGGCCGATGCACCCGGCGCGCTGGGCGCCACCGACCCGCGCACCATGCCCGCCGAAGCCGGGCTGATGGCACAGGACGGGATGACCGCCCTGGTGCCGGTGGCACTGGACGGCAAGGTCGACGCCGAGCTGCCGGAGAATGCCGGAAAGCTGGGCGAGTACGTCGCCGACATCGAGCTGCCCGAGGGTTCGGTTGCCGAGGTCACCGGTGAGTGGTCCATGTGGAGCGACTTCAACAAGAGCAACGAAGAAGCGCTGCACCTGGCCGAGTTGTTGTCCGGCCTGCCCAGCATCCTGCTGCTGCTGGTGGCGTTCGGCAGCGCCATCGCGGCGGGTCTGCCGCTGATCCTGGCCGTCGCAGGCATCGCCACCGGGTTCGCCTCGCTGCACCTGCTGGGCGACCGCTTGCCGCTGTCGGTGTGGTCGATGAACTTCTCGATGATGATCGGGCTTGCGGTGGGCATCGACTACAGCCTGTTCATCGTCAGCCGCTACCGCGAGGAGCGTGCTGAGGGCGCGGACGCGATCGACGGCGTGGCCAACACGCTGGGCACCGCGGGTAAGGCCGTGTTCCTGTCCGCTCTCACCGTCGTGTTCTCGCTGGCTGCCGTCTTCGTGGTGCCGGTGATGGTGTTCCGCTCGATGGCGCTGGGCATGATCCTGTCCGTCGTGGCGGTGGCCTTCGCCTCGCTGACCCTGCTGCCGGCCGTGCTGGTGGCACTGGGCGACCGTGTGCTGCACACCCGCAAGAGCAAGGTGCCGCACCACGAGGAGAACCCCGACATCGCCGCCGAAGGCCGCTGGGAGAAGCTGACCGCCGGTGCCCTGAAGGCCCCGGGTCGCACGCTGGCGATCGGTGTGATCGTGCTCGCCGCCTTGGCAGCGCCTGCGATTGGTCTGCGCCTGGGCATGCCCGGGCCGCGAGTGGTCGACGAAGGTCGCACCAGCCGCGACGGGTACGAGCTGATGGCTGCTGCCTTCGGTGAGGGCGCTGCCGCGCCCGCCCTGATCACGGTCGACGCCGCCGAGGCGCAGGCCGTCGTCGATGCCGCCATGAAGGTGGACGGCGTGCTGATGGCCCAGATCGCGGCGCAGCCCAGCGAGGCCGGCCGTACGGTGGTGCAGGTGGTGGGCTCCACCGCGGTCGACGACGAGGCGACCTCCACGATGGTCAGCGACCTGCGCGACGCCGTCAGCGAAGTGGCCCCGTCGGCGAAGGTCGGTGGCCCTGCTGCGCAGAACACGGACCTGGCCGACCTGCTCACCGGCAAGGCGCCGCTGGCGATCGGCCTGATCCTGTTGGTGGCCTTCCTGCTGTTGCTGGTGGTGTTCCGCAGCCTGGTGGTGGCCGTGTTCAGCGTGCTGATGAACCTGCTGACGGTGGGCGCCGCGTTCGGGTTCGCCACCCTGGTGTTCCAGCACGGCTTCGGTGCAGGCCTGATCGGCATCGAGCACCAAGGCTTCGTCGATGCGTGGGCGCCGTTGTTCTTCTTCGCCCTGTTGTTCGGCCTGTCGATGGACTACCAGCTGTTCCTGCTGGCCGCCATCCGCGAGCGCTACGAGGCGACCGCGGACACCGACACCGCTGTGCGTGAAGGCATCGCCCGTACGGGCCGCCCCATCACCAATGCCGCACTGATCATGATCGTGGTCTTCGTCGCCTTCGGCGTCACCGGCCCGATCCCGCCCACCGAACTCGGTATCACGTTGGCGCTGGCTGTCCTCCTCGACGCCACCGTGGTCCGAGTTCTGGTGGTGCCGGCCACTATGGCTCTGCTGGGCGAGCGCAACTGGTACCTGCCCAAGTGGATGGCCAAGGTGCTGCCGAAGGTCTCGTTCACCCACTGATCACACCCAGGGGGGTACCCTGTGAGCATGCAACTACCCGATGACACCACAGCGGACCTGCTGCGCAGGCTGGCGCGCATCGAAGGGCAGGTTCGTGGGGTGCAGCAGATGCTCCGCGACCACCGGGAGTGCAAGGAGATCGTCGCTCAACTGAGTGCGGCCGGGAAGGCGCTCGACCAGGTGGGGTTCAAGATGCTGGCCACCGGCATGGCGGCCTGCCTGTCGCACCCCGAGGTC
>CAZREK010000189.1:0-5220 GCA_964598965.1 uncultured Bifidobacterium sp.
CCGACGGCACCGAGATCGGCTGGCGCAACGGCTACCTCACACGCCTCTGCCCGCCGCCGCCTCCGACTCGGACGAAGACTCCGCAGGTCGCGTGACCCGCTCGCGCCACAGGGCCAGCGCGAGCACCAACGCCATCAGCGCGACCCAGGGCTTGTCGCCCGTGTGCGAGTACCAGGTGCGGATCCAGCCGCGCCCGGGGATGTCGCGGTAGATCACCTGCTGTTCGCTGACCGAGGTGCGGTCGTGCACATCGCCGGCGGGTGACACGAAGGCGCTGAACCCGGTGGGCGACACCTGCACCACCCAGCGGTTCTGCTCGATCGCCCGCAGTCGCGACGACGCCACCTGCTGGCTCTGCAGCACCGTCCAGGTGTAGCTGCTGCCGTTGGTGGGGTTGAGGATGAAGTCGCCGCCGTGTTCCACGCCCTCGTTCACGCGCCCGCCGAAGAAGACCTCCCACGAGATCACGGTCGCGATGTGCCAGCCGCCGGGCAGTTCCAGCACGGCCGGGCCCTTGCCGGCCACCGCGTCGCGCGGCACCAGGTCGGTGGGTGCGCCCAGCGCGTGCAGCAACCCGCGCATGGGCATGTACTCGCCAAACGGCACGCGGCGCACCTTGTCGTAGCGGCTGATCACCTCGCCGTCCTCGGTGACGATCACCTGCGCGTTGGTGAAGTGCTCGTGGTTGACGGTCTCCTCGGTGATGCCCACGGCGAAGTCGGCACCGATGCGCTGCGCCTGCTCCGTGATCAGCGCCAGCTCCGTGCTGCCCTCGAACGTGTCGACGTCGACGATGTTCTCCGGCCACACCACCAGGTCCACCGAGCCGGCCTCGATCATCTTGGTCGCCTGCAGCTCGCGGTCGAACGGAGTGCACACGGTGCCACCGTTGCGACGGCACTCGGCTTCATCGTCGGCGTTGTGAATCGCGTGCGTCCCCTGCGGCCCGCCACCCTGCACGGCGGCAATACGCAGCGCAGACCCAGACTTCACCTCCGTGCCCCGTTGCCCATCGGCCAGACCGGGCAACACCGCCCACACCAACACGGCCACAGCGAGACCGATGACCCCGTGCAACTCCGGCCGTGCGTTCACGCCACGCTTGCGCGCCAACTGCGGCACGTACGGCGAAGGGCCGGTGAGCGCGAACCCCACCTGGAACACGAACCAGGTCAGCAGCACCACGCCGCCGACGCGCACGACGAACACGAACGGGCCGGCGGCCTGGCCGATGGCCAGGCTGGCCAACGGCACCCCGCCGAACGGGAAGCAGAAGCGCAGCGCCTCGGCCAGCGTGTGCGCGGCAGGCGCACCGATCACCCTCCACGGCCCACGCGGGGTGGCCCACGCCGCGAACGCATGGAACCCGGCGAACAAGGCAGCGGCAATCAGATAGCCCGGCGCAGTCAAGAACCACATCCAACACATGCCCGGGTACAGCCACGCAGCAGCGAACAGCCAGCCGCGGGCCGCACGTTGGCGACCGGTCTCGGCGCGCCCCGCAGCCGCCCCGTACATCGCGATGCCCACGAACGCCAGCGGCCAGAACCCCCACGGGGGCAATGCAGCAGCCGTCAGCAAGCCACCGGCGACGCTCTGCAATGCATCGCGGGAAGGAAGCGGTGGACGGCGCACGAGTGGGTGAGGCTAGTGCGCCTAGGTGATCGTGCGCTTGCGACGTGACGGACGGACCGTTGCCGGATAGCTCGGGCAGGCGGACGATGAATGTGTACCGAGAGGTACGTGGGACGCATTGATCCGACGGCTGCAAATGGTCGCTTCGCCGCCGGGGAGCCAGAGCGAACCCGGCCCACGCCGGGTGCCGATGGTTCCCGGCGAGCGAAACGAGGTGAGCAGTAATGATCCAGATCCGTACTTCTCACGCACATCGCTGGTGGGGCGGTATGGCCATTGCGGGTGTCGCCGCGTTGCTGCCGCTCGCGTCAGCAACCGTCTATGCCTGCCACTCGGCGATCGATGCCCAGGTCAACTGCGAGGGCGTCGTGTCGTGGACTGCTTCGTCGTGGACCAACCAGTCGCCACAGGGCACCAACCCCGACATCCGCGTGTACTTGCAGGTGGAGAACCAGGCGAAGGTGCAGATCGCCACTGGCGCGTTCACCGCTGGTCACTACAGCTTCAGCGGCACGTTCCAGTGGCCGCTGGACAGCGGTGGACATCTTGCCGACTACATCTGGGTGTCGTCGGAACCTCACGCGAAGTGGGGCGATGGTGACAACTCGACGACCGGCGAGTCGATCAAGCTGATGGCTCCCACCGGCTGCAAGGCCACCCCGACGGCAACCGTGGAGACTGCGTGCGACGCCACGACCCCCGGTAACGGGTCCGGCAAGGTGACGGTCGTTCTCGGCAACACGGGTGGTCCGTTCGCTCCGGCGGTGACGTTCCGCATCTACGAGCCCGACCAGTTGGTGACCTACACCACCCGGATCGTGACGGCGGGCGGCACGACATCAGTGACGTTCATCGGGCTCGAGCCGGATGGAGCGCACTCCGTGAAGGTGTCGACCACCAGTTCGTACACGGGGTTCCCGAAGACGTTGAACTTCACCACCGATTGTGACCAGCCGATGCCGGCGGTGGACTTCCGCCAGTCGTGCAACGGCACGACCGGTGACGTGGCGTTCACCTTCTCGAACACCTGTGGTGAGCCGGTGACCTTCCACGCGGTCAACCCGCTGACGTTGGTCGCCAGCGACATCCTGGTGGCGGCCGGTGGCTCGGAAACCTGGACGCTGTCCGGCGTGCCGAACGGCAACTACACCGTGTCCATCACGGCGGGGTCGGTGGATCTCAGCCAGTCGATCAAGGTCGATTGCCTGGTGACCGGTACTCCGAGTGTGGAGACCGCGCAGGCGTGCAGCGCGTACGACGGAACCGTTGATGTGCGTCTGATCGTGACCGGGGGCAATGTCCCGATCACCTTCACCGTGCAGGGAACGGACCACGTGGTGCAGCCCGGCGAATCGACGCTGATCCAGATCACCGGTCTGCCCGATGGTGCCAACGCCATCGCAGTGACAGCTGGCAAGACCGACCTGAGCTTCGTCGCTCAGGTGGCGTGTGACCAGCAGGACGACGAGGTCGAAGCGCTGCCGCCGGGTGGCGTGGAGACCACAGCCTCCCTGGTTGCCGCGAGCACCATGCTCGGTGGCGGGTTGTTGATGTTGCTCGGGCGGAGGAAGGTGATGCGGTGATCGAAGCTGCGTCAGGTGGGCAGCCGTCCGCGAGGGCGACTGCCCACCGGCGCGTTCGGGATCATCTGCAGGAAGACGATGATGCGATGACTGGTGGAGTGCAGCGGGTGACACGCGAACAGCGTCGCGGTGTACTCGCGGTGCTGGTCGATCACCCACATCTCGTCCGGCGTGACGATCAGGGTCTTGGTGACGAGGTAGACGAAGCGCCCCTCGAGCGTGGTGAGGATCACCTTGTCGCCCCGAACCAGCTTGTCGAGGTGACGGAACGGGTGCGTGTGCGACGTGCGATGGCCGCCGATCACGACGTTGCCCAGGTGACCGGGCTGCGCGGTACCGGGCCAATGACCGGGGCCACGGTTCAGCGTGCGTAATGTCACGCCCTCGAACAACCCGTTGTCCAACCCGATGCTGGGGATCTCGATGCGCCCCAACTGCACGAGCGGCTCCTTGGCCCACTCCTCGGGTGCCGGCAGCGGAACGGGTAAGGGCTCGGTGGTCGTGGTCGTGGTTGGCCGCGGCTCGGTGGTCGTGGTGGACGCGGTCGTCGTTGTCGCCAACGTGGTGGTGGTGACCGTGGTGGGCGCGGCGCCCTCGCCGTCGGCGCACGCACTCAGCAGCAGTCCAACCGCGAGCGGGACGGCGACGGAGCGGCGCAGCACGGTGGTCATTGTGTCAGCGAACGAGCCATCTCCGCAGCGCGTGTGGCGGCCTGCTGGCCCGAGCGAATGCACGCTGGCACGCCGATGCCGTGATAGCTGGCCCCGGCCAGGAACAGGCCGGCGGGCAGGGTTCCCTCCACCGCAGCGACACGCTGTGCGTGGTGCGGGCGGTACTGCGGAAACGCGCCCGCCCAGCGCGACACGCGGGCGTGGATCGGTTGCAGCGTCAACCCCAAGTGGTGACCGGTTTCCTCCACGGCGGCGGCGATCAGTTGCTCGTCGGACAGGTGCAGCACCGGCAGGCCGTCGCGTCCCAGCGAGATGCGCAGGATCACGTGATCACCCACCTGCCAGTGCGACCACTTTTGCGAGCCGAACGACACGGCCGTCACCAACTGCTGCTGAGGCTTGGGCACCAGGTAGCCACTCATGCCCCGCAACTTCGCGGGCCAGTCGTTGTGGTGCATCGCGATCGACACCATCGCGACATCCGCAGCGGGAATCGCTGCCAGCACCGACGCCTCGTCGGGGGCCACCTTCGCCAACAGCTCGGCGGTGACCGCCGCGGGCGAGGCCAACACAACCGCTTCGAAGTGCTCGCCGTTCACGAACCAGCCGCGCGCGTCGCGCTCCAGCGACTGCACCGGCGTGCCGCGGCGAATCTCCGCTCCTGCTCCGGCGGCGGCCTCCGCGGTGGCGGTGGCCAGCGAACCCATGCCGTGCTTCGGCGCGTAGAACACCGGCCCCGCATTGGCCGGCGGCTTGGGCATCTTGCGTCCGGCGATCAGGATGCTGCGCCCTTTGCCGGCCAGGTCGTGGATCTGCGGCACGGCAGCGAGGCTGAAGTGATCCGTGTCGGCCGCGTAGATGCTGCCCACCAGCGGGTCGACCAGGCGCTCGTGCACCTGGCCACCGAAGCGGGCGCGTACGAAGGCGCCCAGCGAGTCGGGCTCCAGCGAGGTGCGCGGCAGCACCGGCTCCAGCGCGGCACGGAACTTGCCGCCCCACCCCAACAGACGCGAGCGAGCGAGCGCGAACACCTCCGTGGGCATGCCCAGCAGCAGGCCGCCGGGAATCGGGTGCAGGCGATCCCACCACACGGCCGCCTTGCCGGCTTCCGGCGACACGAGGTCGTCGCCCAGGCCGACCGTGCGCGCCAACCCGGTGCCCCACGGCAGACGGGCGAGGAAGGCATCGGGCCCTTCGTCGATTGCCGCGTGCCCGGCGAACGGCGAGGTGTACAGCTTGCCGCCCACCCGATCATCGGCCTCGAACACCACGACCTGCACTTGGCCGCTGTGCTCGCCATGCGTGAGGGCGTGTGCAGCGGCCAACCCGGC
>CAZREK010000190.1:0-5201 GCA_964598965.1 uncultured Bifidobacterium sp.
CACCACCTCATCGTCACCGATCTCGCGATCGCTCCTTGACATAGGAGCATCAGAGATAGCCGAGGTGAAGCGGTGAATCGGTTGTGCAACTGAGGCTTGCGAAGGCCTGCCATCTCGGGCAATCTGCGCTGCATGCGGCTGACCAAGACGTTCCTTCCCGGCCAGTACGCCGAGGCGCTCGAATCCTGGGCCTGGATCGGCCTCGATGGAAAGGCTCCGGTCCTCTCGTCGTTGTTCGGACACGTCTTCCTCCAGAGCGCGGAGGGCTACTGGTATCTCGACGTAATCGGCGGTTCCCTCGAAATGCTGTGGCCCGACGCAGCGTCGCTCCAAGCCGTGCTGGACGCCGACGAAGGGCAGGACGAGTTCCTTCTCGGCGGCATCGCACTGGCCGCTGACGGGCAAGGCCTGGCGCTTGCGGTGAACCAGGTGTACGACTTCAATCCGCCGCCCGTACTCGGTGGCCCATTCGACGTCGCAAACCTTGTCGCCACCGACTTCGTCGTGGCTGTGAACATCGCTGGGCAGATTCACGATCAACTGCGCCGCATGCCGCCAGGCACGAAGGTGAGGCAGGTGACGGTGGACGCGACACCGGAACCGAAGAAGCCGAAGTTCTGGCAGCAGAACCGCTGAGTGAGCATCTGCCGTTCTGCACGCCCCGGCCGACAACCCGCGTTTGACCGATCGCGCGGGGCGTCTACGCGCGATCGGTCACACGCGACAAGTCACACGATGGGGGTCGGGGGTTCCACACCGGCCAACACGTTGACGGCATTGTGCGCGGCCAGTCTGGCCATGGCGGAGCGGGTCTCGATGGTGGCCGAGCCCAGGTGGGGGATCAGCACGGCGTTCTCGCATTCCAGCAGACCCGGGTCGACCGCAGGCTCGGCCTCGAACACGTCGAGGCCGGCACCGGCGATCACACCGGCCTTCAGCGCGTCGGCCAGCGCAGCCTCGTGCACGATGGGGCCGCGGGCGGTGTTGATCAGGAACGCGGTGGGCTTCATGCGCGCCAGCTGCTCGGCACCGATCAGGTGATGGGTGGCCGGGCTGTAGGGGCAGTTGAGGCTGACGACGTCGCTGGTGGCCAGCAGTTCATCCAGCGACAGGTAGGCAGCACCCAGCTCGGCTTCCAGGTCGGGGGCGACCGGCTTGCGGTTGGAGTACACGATCTCCATCCCGAACGCCTTGGCGCGGCGAGCCAGCGCGCAACCGATCTCGCCCATGCCGATGATGCCCAGGCGACTGCCCTGGATGCCCGACCCGAGCATGTAGAACATGCCCCACTGCCACGGCGTGTTCGAGCGGATGACACGCTCGCCCTCGCCCAGGCGGCGGGTGACCATCAGCACCAGCGCCATCGCGATGTCGGCGGTGGCATCCGTCAGCACGCCCGGCGTGTTGGTGGCCACCACCCCGCGAGCGCGGCAGGCGGCGACGTCGATGTTGTTGTAGCCGACGGCCACGTTCGCGACGACCTTCAACTGCGGGCCGGCCGCGTCGAGGAACGCGTCGTCCACGCGAGTGGTCAGCAACGTCAGCACCGCGTCGGCGCCCTGCACGAGCGCGTGCACCTGCTCCACGGTGGGCACGTCCAGCCAGTCCCAGGCCACCACGTCGCCGGCCTCGCGCAACATGTCCAGCCCGGCATCGGGAATGCGGCCGGTGACCGCGATGCGCGGCCGGCTCACGAGTTACCGATCCAGGCGCGCAGGCCGGACAGGCCTTCCTCGATGTCGTCCACCGACAGGCCGCTGTAGGCGAAGCGCACGAACTGCTCCTGCTCGCCCGGCTGCGGGCGACCGAAGTGGCGGCGCGTGCAGAACGACACACCGGTGTTGTGCAGCGCGGCTGTGGCGAACTCGCCCACGTCGTGGAAGCCCATGCGCTCCATCACCTTGGTGACGTTGGGGAACAGGTAGAAGGTGGACTCGGGCTTGGGGCACACCAACCCGTCGATCTGCGCCAGCTGACCCCATGCGGCGTCGCGGCGACGCTGCAGCTCGGCCAGGATCGCCAACGGACCTTCCTGCGGGCCGGTGATGCCGGCGACACCGGCGGCCTGCACGAAGTGCGTGGTGCAGCTCTCGTCGTTGGTGTTCAGCTTGGCGATGCTGTCCGCGATCGCCTGCGGGGCGATGGCCGCGCCGAGACGCCAGCCGGTCATCGCGAACTTCTTGGAGAACGTGTAGAGGATGACCGTGCGCTCCTGCATGCCCGGCAGCGAGGCGATGGACTTCGAGGTGCCCGAGTAGCGCATCTCGAAGTAGGCCTCGTCGGCCATCACCCACAGGTCGTGCTCGATGGCGATGTCGGCGATCGCCTGCATCTCCTCCGGCGTGCTCTCGCACCCCAGCGGGTTCTGCAGGTTGTTGTAGATGATCGCCCGCGTGGACGGCGTGATCAGGCTGCGCAGGTGGTCGAGGTCGATGGCGAAGCCCTTGTCGGTCTGCACGTAGCGATAGGCCAGGCTCTGGCCGCCGTAGTACTCGATCATGCTCTCGTAGATCGGGTAGCCGGGGTTGGGGTACAGCACACCCTCGCCCGGGTTCATCACGGTCTGGATGAACTTGCCGATCACCGGCTTGCCACCGGGCTGCACCACCACGTTGCCCGGGCCGTAGTTCAACCCACGGCGGCCCGAGACATCGGCGGCGAGCGCTTCCCGCAACGGCATGATGCCGGCCGCGGGGCAGTAGCCGGTCTTGCCGTCGGCGATTGCGCGGTTCATCGCCTCGGCGATGTTGCCCGGCGTGGGCAGGTTGATGTCGCCGAGGTGGAACGGGAACACCCGGTTCCCCTTCGCCGCCCACTCGGCTGCTGCCAGCGACACCGCGAACGCGGTCTCGGTGCCGAGGTTGTCCAGTCGTTCCGCCAGCGCCATGCGCCCTCCCCAGGGTCGGGATGTACGAAATGTAAAGCGAAATGCTAGCTCATCAATCCACCCTGGATTTCACCAAGTGGAACCGTTCCGCATTGCGGAACCGAGCGCGACAAACCGATCAGACCTCGACCAGCACGGTCACCGGCCCGTCGTTGCGGATCTCCACCAACATCTCCGTGCGGAACCGGCCGGTGGCGACCGTCGCCCCCAACCCGCGCAGGTGCGCCACCACCGCGTCGACCATCGGCTCGGCGTGCTCGGGGCGGGCGGCGGCGATCCAGCTGGGCCGGCGGCCGCCGCTGGTGTCGCCGTACAACGTGAACTGACTGACCACCAGCACCTCGCGGGTGGTGTCGGCGACGCTGCGGTTCATCACGCCCGCCTCGTCGTCCATCACCCGCAGGTGCCACAGCTTCTCGGCCAGCTTGCGCGCCTCCACCTCCGTGTCCGCGTGGGTCACCCCCACCAGCACGCACAGGCCAGGCCCGATCGCACCCACTTCCTCCCCGGCCACCGTCACGCTCGCCGATTTCACTCGTTGCACCAGACCACGCACGGCTCGGATGATAAGCACTGCGGCGATGATCGAGTTGGAGTCCGCCGACGCCTACGTGACGGTGCACCCCGAGCAGGGCGCGCGCATCGGCGACCTGCAGGTGTTCGGCCGCCCACTACTGCACACCGACACCGGCCGCGGCCCCACCCTGTGGGGCTGCTTCCCGATGGCCCCGTGGGCCGGGCGCGTGCGCGACGGCCAGTTCGCGTTCGACGACCGCCAGTACCAACTGCAGTGCAACCTGGCCCCGCACGCCATCCACGGCACCACCTTCGACGCGTCGTGGGAGGTCCTCGACGCGGGGCGCGACTACTGCGCACTGCAGACCCCGCTGGCCTGGCCGTTCGGCGGCATGGCCCACCAGCACTTCCACCTGCACGACGCCGGCCTCACCTGCGTGCTCACCGTCTACGCCCGCGAACTCATGCCGGCCGTGATCGGGTGGCACCCGTGCTTCCACACCCCCGACCGGGCGGACCTGCAGTTCGGCCGCATGTACCGCCGCGACGAGTTCGGCATCACCGTGCCCGACCTCATCGACCCGGCCCCGCACCCGTGGGACGACTGCTTCCTCGACCCGCAACGACCCCTGCGGCTGGAATGGCCCGAGTTGACCCTGGAGCTGACCTCCGACTGCGACCACTGGGTGGTGTTCGACGGGTTCACGGACATGCTCTGCGTGGAACCTCAGAGCGGCCCACCCGACGCGTTCACCATCGGCGGCGCCACCCGCCTGGCCCCAGGTGACATGCTGCAACGGCACCTCGCGTTCCAATGGCGGCCGCGGAACCCGCAAGAATGAGCGAATCCGGCGAGAGAAAGTGAAAGGACGGCCCATCTCCGTGCTCTGAACAGGTGAGGAGATGGACCGATGCGAGATGCCCGAGCTGCGAACCGACGCACAACTCGTCACCGCCTACCTGACCGGCGACCGGTCAGCGTTGGCGGGCATCTACGACCGCTTCTCCCCCGGCCTGTACGACACGGCGGCCGCGATGCTGCGCGACCGGCACGAAGCTGCCGACGCGATGCAGGACGTCTTCCTGATCGCGGCCGAGCGCTTGCGCCAGCTCCGCGAGCCGGAACGGCTGAAGCCCTGGCTGTACGCCATCCTGCGCAACGAGGTGTATCGCCGTACCAAGAAGCGTGGACGCGCCTTGCCCACCGACTTCTCTGCGATGGGGAGCGCCGCTGAGATGGCCGCCCCGAACACTCCCGATGCCGAGGGCGAGGCCGTGGCCGGCGCCGAGTTGGCCGAGCTGGTGCGGGCCGCTGCATGCGGCCTGGACGAGCGCGACCAGCTGGTGCTCGAGCTCAGCATCCGCCAAGGCCTGCAGGGCGCCGACCTGGCCGCCGCGCTGGGTGTCAGCGCCGAGCAGAGCTACACCCTCGTGCACCGCATGCGCGACCGAGTCGACCGCAGCCTGGGCGCGCTGGTGGTCGCCCGCGCCGGCCGCAAGGACTGCGCCGAGCTGGACGCGATCCTGAAGGGCTGGGACGGCGAGTTCACCGTGTTGGTGCGCAAGCGTGTTGCCCGCCACGTGGAGAGCTGCACCACCTGCGACCGCACCAAGAAGCGCGTGGCCCCCATCGCCCTGCTGGGTGTGGCCCCCGCCTTCGCCGCCCCGCCCTCGCTGCGCGGCCTCATCCTCTCCAAGGCGGGCACGCCGGGGGCGGCGCCCAAGCACGCCTACAAGTTCACCGCAGACGGTGGCTTCCCGCGCATGGTGCGCCGTCTGCGCATCCCCGGCGCGGTGC
>CAZREK010000191.1:0-5178 GCA_964598965.1 uncultured Bifidobacterium sp.
CGTCCGGACGCAGGCGCGACATCTCGGTGGCCGGGCCGAGATCGATGCCCGCTGCGGTCAGCTCGGCGAGCACGTCGGCGAGGGGTCTGGCGGGTCGCGCGCACCACGCCACCAACGACGCGCCGGTGAGGTCGTCGACGCCGAACGGTCGGGCGAACGCAGGGGCCGGCTGGTCGTCGTCCGGGCCGACGATCTCCAAGTACGTTGCGCCGCCGAGGCCGGTGAGTTCGTTGCGCGTGCCGAGCCCGACGTGCGCACCACCGGTCACCACGTCCACCCCCCACGAAGTGCGGATGCCCGCCGCCGTCGCAGCGACGGATGGGGTCGCGAGCACGAGATGATCGATCACTCCACCAGCGTGACACCTGCAACGAGGCCTCGTGCACATCGTGCCTTCGTGAGCGGCAAGACTGGGGGAATGAGCAATGTGTCGTTCGTGGGCTTGGGGGTGATGGGCGCGCCGATGGCCCGCCACCTCGCTGCTGCCGGTCATCAGGTCACCGTCTACAACCGCACGCCCGCGAAGGCGCTGGCGTGGGTGGCGTTGTACGGGCATCGCGCCGCGCCCACTCCGCGTGAGGCCGCCGAAGGGGCCGAGTTCGTGATGCTGTGCGTGGGTAACGACAACGACGTGCGCGAAGTCGTGTACGGCCCCGATGGTGTGCTCGCCGGTGCTGAGGCCGGTGCGGTGCTGGTGGACCACACGACTGCGTCGGCGGAAGTCGCCAAGGAACTTGCCGAGGCCGCGGCTGAGTTCGGTGTCGGCTTCGTCGACGCACCGGTGTCCGGTGGCCAGGCGGGCGCGGAGAACGGCCAGCTCACCATCATGTGTGGCGCCGACGACGAGGCCTACTACGAGCTCGCCAAGCCGATCATGGGGTCCTATGCCAAGGCCAGCGCGCTGATGGGTCCGGCCGGCGCCGGTCAGCTCACCAAGATGGTCAACCAGATCCTCATCGCCGGCATCGTGCAGGGCTTGTCGGAAGGTCTCAACTTCGCCGTGAAGGCGGGCCTCGACCCGGAGCAGGTGATCGAGGTCGTGAAGTACGGCGCCGCGCAGAGCTGGCAGCTGGAGAACCGTGGTCGCACGATGGTTCGCGACGAGTTCGACTTCGGCTTCGCCGTGGAGTGGATGCGCAAGGATCTCGGCATAGTGCTGGCCGAGGCGAACCGTAACGGTGCGCGTGTGCCGGTCACCGCGCTCATCGACCAGTTCTACGCGCAGGTGATCGCCCGCGGCGGTCGCCGTTGGGACACCAGCAGCTTGATCAACCTGCTGGCCCACGACTGACCACCGCGGGCGCGTTCACCCGGGGGAGGTAAGGGTCAGGACAAGGTCGTGTTCAAGAACACGGCCGACGTGCTGTTCCACGTGCGGAAGCCGATGCGGGTACCCTGCGGTGCCGGGTACTGGCACGGCGAGGCAGCGATGGCCGCCGACAGGCTGTTCACGCGGAACACCTCGACGCCATCGACGCTGGCCCACATCGAGTCACCCTTGGCGACCACGACCAGCTGGTGAGTGCCGTTGATGTCGAACCCCTTGGGGAACGGCGTCTTGGCGAGTGCGGTGGAGCATTCCTTGCCCTGGTACCAGTGACGGATGATGAAGGCGTTGCCGCACATCGGGTCGTACTGGAAGGTGTAACCGTAGATGCGGTTCTGCGCATCGAAGCCGGTGCGGAACCACACGCCATAGCCCCAACCGGTGCGCAGGGTGGCCTCGGTGGTGAGGACCATGTCGGGCGACGGCAACGGCTTCACCGACAGCACGCGATTCTCGCCGGAGGTGTTCATGTCGATCGAGCCAGGAGCAATGATCGCCTTGCCGGACACGATCTGCCACTGGTCGGGCGTCAAGGTGCCATAGCCCTCGGCGACCACGACCTTGCGGGCCAACTCGGTCTCTGTGCCGTCGGCAGCGACACCGCTGACGATGATGGTGTAGTTGCCCGGAGGCACCACACGGAAGGTCATGACGCGGGCGCCGTTCTGCCCCCACTGGGTGTCGCGGAAGCCACCGTTCTCGGTCGTGGGTGCGATGCGCACGACGAGTCGGGGGTACAGCGCGGTCGACCCGATGACATCGGTGGTCTGGACGCTCACGACTCCGGTCTCGTACGAGATGAACACTTCTGGGTTGGTGGTGGTGGCGGCTTCAGCGGTGCGGCCGGTGGCGAGCACCGTGACCGTGTTGGAGATGTAGCCGCAACCGGTGACGTTGCAGGCGCGCACGGCGACAACACCGTTGCGGGTGGGATCCAGAGAGACCTCGGCGACATTGACCGCGCCGACCTCGATCGTGTCCTTCAGGTAACCCGTGCCGTACACGACCTGATAACTGGTGATCGGACCGGCGCCGACCGCGGTCGGAGCGATCCACTTCACGTGCACGACGGCCGGGTTGTCCGCGTCACGCACGGCGGAGGCACCGGTAGGAGTACCAGGGCGATCAGAGACGATGGTCGTGGTGGCCACCGGGCCGACGCCGTAGGCGTTGGTGGCGGTGACCTTCACCGAGTACGAACGTGCCGGGTCGAGCGCGGCGAGCGACGCAGTTGTCTCCAACGACGACTGCTTCATCACGACCACGCTGTCGACCATGCGGGTGACCGTCAGGTCGTACTGGGTGATGGGTCCGTAGCCGGGACGGGTCGGCGGATTCCACGCGACCGAACCCAGCGTCGGGTCGGTGAGGTTGCGCTGTGCGCTCAGGCCCAGCACCGAGCCGGGCAGCACCGGGTATAGCCAGTAGTACCCCGTGGTGGTGCCTTCACCGTTCACGTCGCGGGAACCAACGGTGATGCGGTAGGTCGTGGACAGGTTGACGCCCGTGACGGCCAAGCTGTTCGTGCCGGCCGGCACCACGGTGACGTTGTCGGTGTTGTTCTGGAAGACCGACACGTTGTAGTGGTGGAGCGCTGGATCGGTGATCGGGTTCCAGCTGATGACGAAGTCGTTCGGGTTGGCCGAGTTGCGCACGGCTTTCAGACCGGTGGGAGCCGGCAGCACCGTGACGACGGCCGGACGGCTGGTGGTGCGCGGAGCAGCGACCGCAACGGTCGTCCCGGTAGCAGCAACCAGCAGTGCAACCAGCATTGCTTGGAGGGTTCGTTTCATACGTTGGACCGTAGGGAGCAAACCTCAAGTCCAGGTGTGGATCCGGTCCCGTGATGTCGAAGCGACGAGGTCGACACCGCCCCGAACCTCAAGCGCAGGTCAAGCCTCACGGTCGCTTGGCTCTGGACCCTGCGTCGCCGATGTGTGCATGATGCGGCCGGAGGGTGCGCCCTCCCGTCCCGAAGGGAGGCATATGAGAGCGTCTCGGTTGTTCTTCGTCGTGGGCCTGGTCGGCGCGATCGCACTCGTCAGCGATGCGGCACCGGCGAGCGCGCAGCTCGAAGGACCATGCACGGCAACAGGTCAGTGGCAGGACGCCGACTTGTTCGTCGACGCGGAAGCGGTCGGCTCCGAAGTCGTCGAGATCCCGCGCAAGGACAAGGTGGACTGGACCGGCTCGATCGCCGCAGAACCCGGTGACGGTGGCGGGTCGATCTGGCTGGAGCTGCCACCGCCGTTCGGCAAAGTGGAGATCGACAGTTGGACCACCACAGGAACCAACAACTCCAACTTCGGCACCAACGACTACGACCTGCCCAAGTTCGTTCCGGCGAATGTCGAGTTCACGGTTGCGGGCGAGCACACCGACACGGTGAACGGCACCTGCACCGGCAGTGTCACCATCAAGATCAAGGGTGGTGTCACGGATTCGCCGGTGTTCTACGCCGCGGCCGTCGCCACGATTGCCTTCGGCGCACTGCTCGGCTTCAGTCTGGTGCCGGTGTTCCAAGCGATCATCAAGTCCGGAATCAAGGCGGTGTGACATGAAAGTCGGTCAAATCATCAAGCTGGCCGTTCTTGGCTTCCTGTTCTTCTTCTTCGTCGCTGTCGACTTGGTGTTGTTCGGGGTCATCCCGCTCAACAGCGTGATGGTCACCCTGCTGCCGCTGATCGGCATGCTGCTCTGCGGCTTGCTGGGTGTTCTCGCGTCGCGCGGCGGTAAGGCCCCTGCGCCGGTGGCTGCCGGTGGCGAGCCGATGGCACCGCCGCCTCCGCCGATGTGAATCTGCCTGTTCAGCCCGCCGCGGCGGCCGCCACGGCATCGACCATCTGGTCGATCTGCTCGTCGGTGGTGACGAGCGGCGGGCAGAACAGCAACGAGTCCGCGTTGAGCGCGCGGCAGATGACGCCACCCTGCTCGAACATGATGTCGCGCATGGCCATCGCGTTCTGATCCGGTCGCAGGCCAGCGGCCCACATGCCGCCCAGACCACGTGCGTGGTCGATCACGCCGTCGTCGGCCAAGGCGCGCAGGCCGGCCGACAGACGATCACCGATGTGCGTGGCCCGTGGCACGAGGTCTTCGCGGCGAATGATCTCCAGGTTCTTCAGCGCGGCCGCGCATGCGGTCGTGTGGCCGGAGTAGGTGAAGCCGTGGCGCAGGAAGAAGTTGGGGTCGGCCTCCAGCGCGGCCAACGGCTTGGGACCCACGAACACGCCACCCAGCGGCTGGTAGCCGGACGTGACGGCCTTGGCGAAGGTGACCAGATCGGGCTGGACATCGAAGTGCTGCGCGGCGAACCACGAACCGAGCCGGCCGAAGCCGGTGATGACCTCGTCGAACACCAAGTACGCGCCGTGCTGGTCGCACAGCTTGCGCAGGCCGGCCAGGTACTCCTGTGTGGCCGGATGGATGCCGCCGGCACCTTGCACCGGCTCGGCGATCACCGCTGCCACCTCGTTGCCACGTTGGCTCATCAGCGTGGCGAGGGCCTCGACGTCGTCGGCCGGCACTTGCACGACCTCATCGACGAAGGGGCCGAAGTTCTCGCGGTTGGGAGCAATGCCCTGGGCGCTGGTGCCGCCGTAGGCCGTGCCGTGATACCCGCGCACGCGGGAGATGATCAGCTTGCGCTGCGGCTGACCTGCTTGCACGTGGGCGATGCGAACCAGCTTCATCACCGTGTCCACGGACTCGCTGCCCGACCCGGTGAAGAACACCCGCGAACCCGGCATGGGGCCGATGTCGCGCAGCACCTCCGCCAGTTCCTCCGCCGGGTCGGTGGTGAACGGGTCGAACGCGGAGTAGGCCTCCAGCGTGGACACTTGCGCGGCGAT
>CAZREK010000192.1:0-5140 GCA_964598965.1 uncultured Bifidobacterium sp.
CGACTACGCCACCGCTCGGGCTGCATTCGTCGCCGCGGCCACCGCCGCGGGTGCCCGCCAGGCTTCGTTCCCTCACCCGTTGCAGGGTCCGGCCGGCGAAGCGCTGTCGGTCGACGTCGCCGAGCTCGGCCCAGCCGATGCGGAGCACGTCGTGTTGGTGGTGTCCGCCACCCACGGCGTGGAGGGGTACTGCGGGTCTGCGCTGCAAACCGAGTGGTTGACGAACCATCTCGCCGATCGGCCTGCGGATGTCCGCGTGGTGCACGTACACGCACTGAACCCGTTCGGCATGGCCTGGCACCGCCGCGTCAACGAGGACAACGTCGACCTCAACCGCAACTTCCCTGACTGGTCGCAGCCGCTGACCGCCAACCCCGGCTACGAAGAGCTGGCCGACGTGTTGGTGCCGCAGCAGTGGACCGAGGCCGAGCAGCAGCGCACCACCGAAGCGCTGCTCAACTACGCGGCCGAGTACGGCTTCCCACAGCTGCAGACGGTCGTCAGCGGCGGCCAGTACACGGTGCCCACCGGCATCTTCTACGGCGGCACCGGCCCGGTGTGGTCGCACCAGTTCCTCCGCAGCTTCTGCGCAAACGCGCTTGCCCCGGCCAAGCGGGTGACGATCATCGACCTGCACACCGGCCTCGGCCCGTGGGGGTACGGCGAGCTGATCGCCAGCGCGGCGCCCGGCGAGCCATTGTTCGATCGCGCTAAGGCCCTGTGGCCCGACTCGATCTCGATGATGACCGGTGAGAGTGTCTCTGCCGTACTCGCCGGCGACTGGATGGCCGTGGCCGACCAGCTGGCCCCACACGCGGAAGTCACCCCGATCTGCATCGAGTACGGCGTGGTCGACCTGGTCACCGTGCTGCAGTCGCTGCGCGCCGACGCCTGGCTGTGGGCGCACGGCGACCCCAGCGGGCCCGACGCACCGGCCATCCGCGCCCAGGTGCGCGCCGCGTTCATCGACGACGACCCGTCCTGGATCGATACCTGCTGGCCGCGCTACCTCGACGTGATGAGCGCTGCCCTCGGAGCCTGACCGCCGGTATCGGCATGGTCAGTGCGGGTGCACCCGGTCGAGCACGGACGCGATGCGTTCGATGTCGCCGCCGGGCACACCGGCAGCCGCCGCGAACTCCGGCCAACGCTGCACGGTGGCAACCACGTCGCGCACGATGCGCCGGTAGCCGGGCACGTCGTGCCGTTCACCCACGGCATACAGGTCGGCCAGGGTGATGCCATCGAACCGACCGTTGACGTCCATCAGGTGTTGGCGCAACCATTGGTTGCCGTCGTCGTGGGCGAACGTGACGTCGTAGGCGGGCGACAGCTCCCACCCGGAATTGGGGCGGCGCATGAACGAGAAGTTGCGGGTGTGGTCGTCGTTGTTCGCAGCGGCGACGTTGAAGACCATGCGCCTGAACGCCTCCGCTGTCGCGTCCGGAGGCAGCCCCAACCGGCGAACGGTCTGCAGGTACTGGTCGTAACTGTGCGCGCCGATGAGGTTGAAGTCCAAGTGCGCCAGGCCGCACAGCGAGATGACGTGGTACTTCTCGCCGGCCGGCCCGCGGTCGAAGCGGCGGGTGACGAAGTGACGTCGCGGACCTTCGTCGAGCAGGCGACATTCCGTCATTCGGATCCCGGCCGCGACAGCCATCTGCGAGTACGCGTACTCGATGCGACCGAACGACGCTCCGGCGCCGAGGGTGACGCTGTGACCATCGAGGGCTGTGCTGCCCACACCGTCGAGCTTGAACAACCAGTGCTCGAAGCCGGGTTCCAGCGGGCGCCAGGCAGAGCGGATCTGGAAGGTGTGCGGGTTGAACGCGACGAGGGCCTTCGGACGCGCTCCACCGGCCGACGAGCCGACAAGGATGAGTTGCTCGAGCGCGTCGCCATCGGCGGCGTGATCACCGGAACCGTCGAAGGCGACGCGAGCCGCGAGGACGAGGTCGGCCATCTGCACGGCCGACGAGGCAGGGACGTCACGCTCGATCGGCGGCCGGAACTCCAGTGCACCCATCGCCCGGTCGGCGACATAGGCCAGGCGATCCAGCACGGAGAACTGCCCTGGGTCGATGCCCTCGATGGCCATCCATCGATCGATGAGAGCGTTGCCGAACCGGTCGGGCAGCGCATCGGAGATGGCGGGTGGCAGGCGACGGAACGTCTCGGCAGAGAGTCCGGGGAACTCGAAGGGCGCGGTGCGGTTCGGCATGTGCAGCGGCGCCAACTCCACCCCCGACCCCGCCCAGGCAGGGTCGTACTGAAAGGCGTACCAACCGGTGGCCGGGTTGAGCGCGAGCGCACCGACGCGGCTGCCCCACGCGAACACCTCCAGCGCTGGCACCGGCCGATAGCTCATCGTGGTCGCCGGCCTCTCGCCCGCGGACGAAGCGGGCGCTCCTGAGCGTGCAGCGTGGCCTCCACCACGGCCAGCGGGCTGAACGCCGCCGGCGCCGGCTCGAGCTGCGTGAGCCACGCCTGCGCCCCCAGGGCGTGCACCGCTCGCACGAGCGTGGTGACATTGGCGCCGGCTCCGGTCTCCAGGTTGCGCAGCGCCCCTGCGGACACGTTGGCCTGCGCTGCCAATTCCTGGCGGGTGATGCCGCGCGACACCCGCAGTCGCCGCAGCGCGAGCCCGAGCTCTGCCTCGTACCGACGGTCGTCCATAGCCAGAATACTAGCGCCAAACATCGCCAGTCGCCCAGGACGTCCTTCCGAGTAGTCAGAATTCTGACAGTACGAAACCGTTCTCGCTCTATGAGCAGAATTCTGACTCTCGCCGAGATCTGTTCGCGATTGCTGCTCCCCATCACCTGGGCCTCACACAGCAATCTGCGCGTTGTTCGGCTGAGCGGGCCGAGCGAGTTGGTGAGGGGCGCCCCCGATGACGCCCCCCACCACCCCAGCGCACTCGGCGGACGCTTGCGCACCGGCCGCGGCGGAGGGACCTGCCTCTCATGTACGCCGGAACGCGCGCGCGACATAGGGGACAACGTCACGCGAAACTGGTGACCGAATGCACTTAGAAAGCTTGATACGAGTCGAAGCAGGATTTGCGGAGACGGCCTAGGCTGACGGTATGGCGTTCGATCCCAAGAAGTGGACTCTCAAGACCAACGAGGCGTTCGCCGCGGCCATCGACCAGGCGAAGGCGCTCAGCAACCCAGAGCTGACCCCCGACCACCTGATGGCAGCGCTGATGCGCCAGGACGACACGATCGTGCCGGCGGTGCTGGCCAAGCTGGGCCTCGCGCCGTTGATGGTGCGCAACAAGGCCGACGAAGCCGTCGCCAAACTGCCCAAGGCGTACGGCGGCAGCGAACCGCGTATGAACCGCGAGCTGGACAATGTCGTGCAGAACGCGGTCGCCTACCAGAAGGACCTGAAGGACGACTTCCTCTCCGTCGAGCACCTGTTGCTGGCGATGAACCAACGGCTCGGCATCGGCAGCGAGGAACTGCTGCAGGCGCTGAAGGACGTGCGCGGCAGCCACCGCGTCACCAGCCAGAACCCCGAGGACAACTTCGCCGCGCTGGAGAAGTACGGGCAAGACCTCACCCAGCGCGCCCGCGACGGCAAGATCGACCCGGTCATCGGCCGCGACGACGAGATTCGCCGCGTCATCCAGGTGTTGTCGCGGCGCACGAAGAACAACCCGGTGCTCATCGGCGAGCCGGGCGTCGGCAAAACCGCGATCGTGGAGGGCCTGGCCCGGCGCATCGCCGACGGCGACGTGCCGGAGAGCTTGAAGAACAAGCGCCTGATCGCGCTGGACATCGGCAGCATGCTCGCGGGCGCGAAGTACCGCGGCGAGTTCGAGGAACGGCTGAAGGCGGTGCTGAAGGAGATCACCGACGCGGAGGGAGAGGTCATCACCTTCGTCGACGAACTGCACACGATCGTCGGCGCCGGCGGTGCCGAAGGCGCGATGGACGCGGGCAACATGATCAAGCCGATGCTCGCCCGCGGCGAGCTGCGCATGATCGGCGCCACCACGCTGGACGAGTACCGCAAGTACGTGGAGAAGGACCCCGCGCTCGAGCGCCGCTTCCAGCAGGTGTACGTCGGCGAGCCCAGCGTGGAAGACACCATCGGCATCCTGCGCGGCCTGAAGGAGCGCTACGAGGTGCACCACGGTGTGCGCATCCAGGACTCCGCGCTCGTCAGCGCGGCCGTCCTGTCCAACCGCTACCTCACCAACCGCTTCCTGCCGGACAAGGCGATCGACCTGGTGGACGAGGCGGCCAGCAAGTTGCGCATCGAAATCGACTCGGTACCCACGGAGATCGACGTCGTGCAGCGACGCATCCTGCAGTTGGAGATCGAGCAGGTGGCGTTGGCGAAGGAGACGGACGCCGCGTCGCGCGAGCGACTCGACGCGCTGGTCGACGAACTGGCCGTGCTCAACCACCAGGTGCACGAAATGCGCGGGCACTGGGAGAACGAGAAGCAGGCCATCGACGCGATCCGGGCACTGAAGGAGGAGCTGGAACATCTGCGCACGCAGCTGGAGCGCGAGGCCGATCTCAACGTCGCCGCCGAGATCCGCTACGGCCGCATCCCCGAGCTCGAGCGGCGCATCGGCGAGGCCACCGCGCACCTCAACGAGCTGCAGCAGCACGAGCGCATGCTGAAGGAGGAGGTCGACGAGGAGGACATCGCCGAGGTCGTCAGCAAGTGGACCGGCGTGCCGGTCAGCCGGCTGATGGAGGGCGAGATGGCCAAGCTGGTGCACCTGGAGGAACAGCTGCACCAGCGAGTCATCGGCCAGGACGACGCGGTCACAGCAGTCGCCAACGCCATTCGTCGCTCGCGTGCGGGCCTGGCCGACCCCAACCGGCCGATCGGTTCGTTTATGTTCCTCGGCCCCACTGGTGTGGGCAAGACCGAGCTCGCTCGCGCCGTCGCCGAGTACCTGTTCGACGACGAGAAGAGCATGGTGCGCATCGACATGGGCGAGTACATGGAGAAGTTCTCCGTCACCCGGCTCATCGGCGCGCCTCCCGGGTACGTCGGCTACGACGAGGGCGGCCAGCTGACCGAGGCGGTGCGCCGCCGCCCGTACAGCGTGATCCTGCTCGACGAGATCGAGAAGGCGCACCCCGACGTGTTCAACGTGCTGCTGCAGGTG
>CAZREK010000193.1:0-5135 GCA_964598965.1 uncultured Bifidobacterium sp.
CTCGATGCCGAGGTCGCGCAGCAGGAGCGGCACTGTGGCTTGTGCGACCGAGCCGCACCCCAGCACCAGCACCCGCTGGGGAAGGCGCGTCATTCAGCCAGCGCGGGAGTGAGCGATGCGAGCTCGCGCTCGAGACCTTCGGCCTGAGCCTCGGCGTAGAGGCTCTGCCAGTCGTACGAGATGCCCTTGCGGCCATTCTGGCTGTACACGGGGGCGGTGAAGTTGTCGCTCATGGCGGCGCTTGCCTTTCGAACGGGGGGTGAGATCGGTTCCTTCCGCCGGACTGTCCGGCACGAGGTCGAGACCATAACCAGTCCGCGCGGCCATCGCTACTCACTGATCCGACAGGCAGCGGGGCTGATCAGTCGGTCAGTGCGACCGACCCGTCGGTCAGCGCGCCGCTCGCCCGGTGACAGTGGAAAACGGCAGAGGGCCGACCCTTGCGGGCCGGCCCTCTGTGAGGAGAAGTGAGTTGGAATCAGGCGGCGACAGCGGCCGGACGGCGACGGTACGCCACCAGGGCGAAACCGAGACCGAGCAGCACGAGCACAGCAGCCGTCTGCAACCAGACGGTGGAGTCGGCGCCGGTGCGCACGATGGTGGCCCCGACCTCGAAGGTGGTGATCGCGTCGGCGCAGTTGCCGCCGACGGCGATGATGTCGTAGCTGCCGTAGGCCGACGGTGCGATGATCGGCGTGATGGTGGCCGTACGAGCGGCGGTGACCACGGCGGTGCCGATGACGGTGGCGCCCTCGGAGTGGTCGGCGCTGGTGGCGACCATGTAGAAGGTGATCGTCATCCCGACCGACGGGCCGTCGTAGCCGGAGGCGACGACGGTGAGAACGAAGTTGGGGGTCACCGAGGCATAGCCGGAGGTCACCGTGGCGCAGCCTGCGGGGTAGGCAGCCTCTGCCGTGGTGGCAGACCCGAGACCTGCGGCAGCCAGCAGCAGACTGCCGGCCAGAAAAATGCGCTTGATCACGAGTCGGCCTCCTCAGGAACCCCTTGGTCGTTGCCGGCATAGCCGTTCGCGACCATGTCCACCAGCGTCTCAGCGATCCGTGAGTCGAATTCGTCGCCCAGTTCCGGCCACATTGGTGGCACGCGGACGTGGTCGATCAGCGGGTGGCGGGGTCGCGAGGCCGACTCGCCGGGAGCGGTGAGCACCTCGTGGAGCTTCTCGCCGGGACGCAAACCGGTGAAGACGATCTCGATCGGGCGGCCGGATTGCTCGACCAGTTGACGGGCGACGTCGAGAATGCGCACCGGCGCGCCCATGTCCAGCACCAGCACCTCGCCGGGGCTCCCGATGGTGGCAGCCTGCAAGGTGAGGCGCACAGCCTCGCGGACGGCCATGAAGAAACGGGTGACGTCGGGGTGGGTGACGGTCACCGGGCCGCCGCTGTCGATCTGGTACTGGAACGTCTCCATCACCGAGCCACGGCTGCCGATCACGTTGCCGAAGCGCACGGAGACGTAGCGATGCCCCGTCCGCTCGGCCACTGCCGCCGTGAGGTGCTCGGCCATTCGCTTGGTGCGGCCGAGCACGTTCACCGGGTCGGCGGCCTTGTCCGTGCTGATGTTGACGAACTGCTGCACGCCGGCTGCCTCCGCGGCGGCAAGCACGTTGCGGCTGCCCAGCACGTTGGTCTTCCAGCCCTCGATCGGGGCGGACTCGAGCGCGGGAACGTGCTTCAGCGCCGCTGCGTGGAAGACGATCTCCGGACGGTGCGTCTCGAAGATCTCGGACAGCCGGGTGCGATCGCGGATGTCGGCCAGCTCCTGACAGGCGGTGTCGGCCATCCCCAGCGAGCGGTGCACCGCGTGCAGCAGCGAGTCGTCGTGGTCCACCAGCACCAGGCTGGCGGGGTCGAGGCCGGCCAGCTGACGGGAGAGCTCGGACCCGATGGAGCCACCGGCCCCGGTGACCAGGACACGCTTGCCGGAGATCAGCTCGCGCACCGGGGTCATGTCGAGGCTGACCATCTTGCGGCGCAGCACGTCTTCGTCGTTGTACGCCTTCATCTCCGCCGTCGAGCCGCTGCCCATCAGCTGCTGCACGGGCGGGAGCACCAGGGTCTCCAGGCGGGCCGCTTGCGCAGCACGGTGGATGCGCTGCAGCAACTCCGGGGAGGCCGACGGGATGGCGATCAACACCGCGCTGGCGTGCACCGCCTTGGCGACCTCCGCCAGGTCGGTGGTGGTGCCGCGTACGCGTACTCCCATGATCCGCCGGTGAGCACTGGCGGGGTCGTCGTCGAGGAGGGCCACCGGCCGGTAGGGGCCATCGGTGGAGTTGAGCATCGCGCGGATGGCTCGGGCCCCACCTTCGCCTGCGCCGACGACGACGAGCGGGGTGCGCGACTTGGCCAACGCCGACCGGCGCCAGCGAGCACTGAGGCGGCGTGCATAGCGCACGGCGAGGACCGCCATGCCGACGCTGGCCGTGAACCACACCACCGGACCCCGCGGATGGCCATGCAGTGCGTAGCCGGTGAGCACCACCAGCAAACCGGCGATACCGGTGGTGAGCGAGGCCACGCCCACTTCTTCGAAGCTGAACGGCAGCCAACGGCGCCGGTACAGACCAGTGGCGATGCCGACGAGCAGTTGGTAGCCCATGCCGAGAAGCGTGACCTCCAGGACCTGCCACTGCAGGTAGGGCAGCTCCTCGACGGTGAGGGTGAAGAACTCGGCGAGGGGCCAGCACAGCATGTCGGCGAGCGCGACGAAGACGGTGTTCCAGAGGCGCGCGTTGGCGCCACTGTCATCCGACACTGCGTTGGTGCGGTGCTCGCCTTTCGACGGCTTGTCGTCCATCGGTCTCCTCGCCCGGCGAGGTTATCGGCGCCGCCGCGGCGCCCGCCGCGACCACTCGCGTTCGTAGGCCTCGAGAGTGATGTCGATCACCCTCTGCTGATCGAAGTCCGAGGCGGCCTTGCGCTTGGCGGCCTCGCCCATGCGGGTGCGCTGTTGGGGGCCGGTGGCGAGTTCTGCGATCGCGGCCGCCAGCGCCACGGCGTTGCGAACGGGCACCAAGAGACCCGTGACGCCGTTCTCGACCACTTGGCGGCAACCACGGATGTCGGTGGCCACCAGCGGCAACCCACTGGCCGATGCCTCCATCGCCGCCCGCGGGAAACCCTCTCGGTGGGTGGCGGTGACGAAGATGTCCATCGCTGCGTAGCACTGGGGCATGTCGCTGCGTTGGCCGGTGAAGACGACACCCAACTCGGCGGCCTCGGCGATAGCGGTCGGGTGCAACCCGTCGGGCTTGTCCGGTTCTTGGGGCCCGACCACGACCAGCCGCAGGCGCGGATGGTCGGGCTTCAAGGTTCGCAACGCCTCGAACAGCTCGTGGAGGCCCTTCTCGCGGACCAGGCGACCGACCACCCCGGCGACGATGTCGTCGCTGTCGATGCCCCACTCGGCGCGGATTCGGTCTCGAGCCGTACGGTCGCCGTTGAGGTGGCTGAGATCGATGCCGTTGCCGAGCAGCATCACCTTGCGCGCCGGCACCTTCAGCGTCCGCACCAGCGTTTCCACGTCCTCCGGATTCTGCACCAGTTCGAGGTGCCCGAACACCGCAGCGATGCGCTCGGCCCCATAGACCAGAACTCTCCGCTTCAAGGTGTCGGTCGTCTGCGCGTACAGGCCGTGCTGAGTGTTGATGATCACCGGCACCCGCGCGAGCCGCCCGATGATGCGGCCGAGCACCCCCGGTTTGGGGTTGTGAGTGTGCAGGATGTCGGGGCGCTCGCGCCGGATCGCCCGGTACATCTGCCAACCGGCCCGCACATCAGCGCTCCACGTGGGCCAGCGGGTCAACGCCGGCACCGGCACGTGACGCACGCCTGCGGCTTCGATGGCCGGGACGTGAGGCCCAGGTGCGGACATACCCACCACTTCGTGGCCCGCCTCGCGGAATGCCTTGAGTTGGGGCCCGAGGAGCCAGTCAAGGCTCATGTCGGTGGTGGTGAGATGGATGATCTTCACACTGCTAGCGCTGGGCCCTCCATGAAGTGACCCTATCGCGGACCACCCCTTCCAGCCGGAGACCTCCGTGGAGCTTGGCAGCGAAGACCTCCGGCCCGTCTCCGCACAGGACGGGCGTGCGGCCGAGGCGCAGGAGGTCGCAACCAGGACGGTTCACGCGGCTGCCGGCGAGGGCGGCTGACGCGAATCGAGCTCGCACCGCGATCTCCGCAGCTGGGCTGGGTGACACTGCCTTCGGATAGGCGAAGTGCCGTGGACGGGTGCCCAGTTCAGCCTCGATCGAAGCAATGGAGGTGTCGAGTTGCTCGTTGGCGGCATCGCTGTCGAGCCGCTGGAAGACCGGGTGATCACGAGTGTGTGACCCGACCGTGATGAGGCCGGTGGCGACCGCATCGCGTAACGCGGGCCACGAGGTGCTGGGGGCACCCCACGGCATCGGCTCGCCGCGGTCGATGGGGCCGGTGGCCGCGTACAAGGTGGCCGGCACGTCGAACTGCTGCAGCAGCGGCACGACCACGTCGGTGAAGTCGCTGGTTCCGTCGTCGAAGGTCAGCACGACGCCGTCGACCGCCTGCCCGACGGACAGCTGATCGACCGCGGTGTCGAGGGTGAGCACCGGCCGGGTGGTGGTGATCAGCCGCAGTTGGTCGGCGAAGGTGTCGGCCGGCAGGTCGATGGCGCTGTCGGTGCCGCCGCCGACGCGGTGGTAGATCAACACGGTGACCCCGGGTGGGGGAGGGCGTAGGCGGTCGTACGCCGCCGCTGCCGCCTGCAGCCATCGCCGCGGGCTCACAGCAGTACCACCACGCGCTCGCAAAGGTCGGCGATTTCGGCGACAGCCGCGGCGTGCGCCGCTGCGCTCCTTCCCGTCGGGTCGGCGACCTGCCCAGCCTTGTGCTGCAGGAAGGCGGCCGGCGTGCGCCCGGCGCCGAGCTCGACGATCCAGTCGTGCAGCCGCCGCCGTCCTCTCGGCCCGACCGCCTCCGCGAGCGTCACGAACTCGGGCAGCGTGAAGGTGCGTTCGAAGACAGACGGGTCGTCCTCGGCGATGCGGATGACATGTGCGCGCTCGGCGGTGAGGATCAGATCGGCTACTTTAAACAGCTGATCAGAAGGTTGAACTACCTGGCCTACGGTAA
>CAZREK010000194.1:0-5115 GCA_964598965.1 uncultured Bifidobacterium sp.
TTCATCGAGCTGGCGAACCCGGACCGCGCCACCACCAACCCGTCGAGGTGAGTGCTAGTGCAGCACACCTCGACGCCCTTGGCCATCGCTCTCAACGCGCGACTGGCAGCCGAACCGTGCACGTACAACGTGTCGCCGATCCTGGCGTGGATGGTGGGGATCACCACCGGGCGACCCTGTTCGTCGTTGAAGCCGAGGTGGCAGATCAGCGCGGTGTCGATGATCGCGTCGATCGTGTCCCGATCGAACCGCCCTCGATCAGGCTCCCGTCGCAGGCGCGTTCGATCGGTCTCGGTGAGCTGTCGCGGGTCGTTCTCCATGCCGCGAGTGTTGCCGATCCGGCCGTCCGCCACCTCAGGAGATCGCGCGAGCGTGGGTCAGCGCAGCATGCCACCGGTGACGGTGAACACTTCCCCGTGGCAGTAGGGGACCTCGTCGCTGAGGATCCAGGCCGCCATCGAGGCGACTTCCGTCGGTGTGGCGTACCGGCCGGTCGCCGCTGTCGCCTGCAGGTGAGCGCGGATGTCCGCGCCGGCCATTCCGGTGATCGCGGCGATCGAGTCCTCCAGCGAGGTCATCATGCGGCTGGCGACGGGGCCAGGGCAGAGGGTGTTCACCCGGATTCCGAGCGCTCCGACCTCGAGCGCGAGCGAGCGGGCGATGCCGATGACGGCCGACTTCGAGGCGTTGTAGATCGACGTCATCGGGCTGCCCTGCAGTCCGGCGATCGACGCCGTGAACAGCACTGCCCCCGGGCGACTCTCGCCGGTGAGATGACGCACCATCGCCTGCGCGGTGAGGAATGCACCTTTCACGTTGACGTGGAAGACGCGGTCGAATTCGGCCGGGTCGAACTCGCTGATCGGTGCGCTGACGCACTCCACGCCAGCGTTGACGAAGGCCATGTCGAGGCCGCCGAAGGCAGCCCCCGCCGCGACCGCCGCAGCAGCGCCGGCCGAGGTGCCGACGTCGCCGGCGACCGTGGTGACCCGCTCGCCGTACTTGGCGGCGATGTCGGCCAACGCGTTGGCATTGATGTCGCTGGCGACCACCCTCGCGCCCTCGGCGACGAGCCGATCGACCGTCTCCAACCCGATGTTCCCCGCTGCGCCGGTGATGAGCACGCGCTTGCCGTCGAGACCCTTCAGCATGGTTTCTCCTGGTGTCCTGTCCGTCGGCCCGTCAGAGTACGACATCGTGGTCGAGGCCCTGCTTGGCCATCCGCCGGCGAATCGGCAACGGCAACGGCAGTTCGACGCCGGAACGAATCTGCTCCATCACCTCGCCGTGCTCGTCCCACACGTGGCAGCTGTTGAGGCTGTACATCGAACCTGTGCGCTGCTCCTCCTCCGACGGCGGAGGTGGTGCCTGCTTGGACAAGTCGACGCCGGCAGCGGCCGCCACTTCGCGGCGGTTGGCAGCACCCATGCTCCAGATCGTTTGTACGGCCACCGGGGCCATCGCCTGCAACAACGCGGTGACATGCGTGCACCCGCGCGGCCCACCGAACATCTCACGCACCTTGTGGGTGAAGCCGCGGGCGATCGACACACCCTCCAGCAGGTGGTAGCGGTCCTCGATGTGGAAGCAGATGTCGTTGGGATGTGCCTCGAACGTGACATCGGCCTTCAGGATCGTCAGCGTCGGGTACTCGATCACGAGGTCGATCACCATGTGGTGCATCACCATCATCGTCGAGTCGGACGGAATCCAGCTGGAGGCTCGCTTGCGGTCGTCGACCACGCCGCGCAGCAGGAACTCGGTCGCCGAACGCCGGTAGGCGCGCACGGCGTAGTTGCGCAGGTGCAGCGGCTCGCCCTCCAGATCGGCGAAGTCCAGCTTCCACGGGTCGTCGCCTTCCTCGACGCTGACGCGGGGCGACTCGTAGGTCCAATCGAACGGTTCCGGACGCGACACTGCACTTCTCCTTCAGAACAAGACCACCAGTGTGCCCGCCGAATGCGCCGAGCGCCCGGTCGGAGCAAGGTCCGCGGATGGTGAAGTAGCGTGCGGCTCATGAGCGCCAACCTTCGTCTGTACACCGCCGCCGTCTACTCCTTCGAGCACGTGCTGAAGTCCGCCAAACCCACCGCCTTCTCCCGCAAGGCACCGTGTGCCGGCTGGACCGGCAAGGACGTCTACGAGCACGTCATGGGCAACCTGGCGATGATCAAGAGCTTCGCCAGCACGGGCAAGGGCCCCAAGAGCACGCCGAAGCTGGGCGCCGACCCGATCGGCGCCTGGGTGAAGCTGCGCGAGCAGACGCTGGAGGTGCTGGACCACTCGCACGTGCTGCAGAACGTCGCCAACGACCCGTTCGGCCCCGGCTTCGGCTCCATGCCGGTCGACGCGCTGGTGGGCTTCATGGCCGCCGACCTGGTTCCTCACGTGTGGGACATGGCGCGTACGGCCAAGGTCGACGAGCGCCTCGACCCGGCGCTGGTGAAGCACACGCTCGCGACGTGGAAGGGTCTGCCGGAAGACGTGCTGCGGATGCAGGGGATGATGGGCAAGGCTGTCAAGCCCGCTGCCGGCGCGGATGCGCAGACGAAGATGCTCAACTTCCTCGGCCGCGAGGTCTGACGTCACGGCTCCACGGCCGGGGCCGGGGTTGACATCTATCGATCATTGTCTATATTGATGACTATCGAATCAGGCGCAGCGGGCGCCTGCCGACCGAGGAGTTCATCATGGCAACGACCGATGCGGAGACCATCCGGCTGCAGGTGAAGGAGCACTACGGCGCTGCGGCGCGGCAAGTGTCCGGGTGCTGCGGGTCTCGGACTGGGCACAGCGTGCTCGACCCGGACGGTGCATTCGGTGCCGGCCAGTACGACGACGGCCAACTGGCCGCGCTGCCGGCTGCGGCGACGGCTGCGTCGCTGGGCTGTGGAAACCCCACCATGCTCGCAACGATGGAACCGGGCCAGACCGTGCTGGATCTCGGGTCCGGCGGCGGCATCGACGTCATCTTGTCGGCGCGTCGCGTCGGTGCTGACGGCTTCGTCTACGGACTGGACATGACCCCGGACATGATCCAGCTCGCGCGCCGCAACCTTGCCGAGGCCGGCGTGCAGAACGCAGAGATCCTGGAAGGCCACCTCGAGGACATTCCGCTGCCAGGTGCGGCGGTCGACGTCATCATCTCCAACTGCGTCATCAACCTCTCGCCGGACAAGCGTCGCTCGTTGTCCGAGGCGTTCCGCGTGTTGCGCCCGGGCGGGCTGTTCGCCGTCTCCGATGTGGTGTTGTCGCGGCCGTTGCCCCCCGTTGCGCAAGAGCTGCTGGGGTTGTGGGCAGGGTGCGTGGCCGGCGCCCTCACTGCCGACGAGTACACCAGGCTGTTGACCGAGGTCGGGTTCGTCGACATCGAGGTCGTGCCCACCATCGTGCACGACCGGGCCGCAGTGGCCGCGTTCGCGGCCAGCTTCGATACCTCGGGCATCACCGACCCCGAGTCGCTGTTGGACGAGATGGACGGCGCCGTGATGAACGCGTTCGTTCGCGCTCGTCGGCCGTAACTCGCAGCTGGGCCGGCCCACGTGGTTGCGCGTGGGTCGGCGACGGGCTTACATGCCCGCATGACCTCCAGCCGCTTCCCCGTGTATGCCCTCTCCCACGGCGGCGGGCCATGGCCCTGGATGGACGACGCGATGGGCGTGGACTGGGGTCCGTTGGCCCGCTCGCTGCAGGCCATACCCGGTGAGATCGGTTGCACCCCGACGGCGATCCTGTGTGTGACCGCGCATTGGTACGAGGCCGAGTTCACCGTCCAGACCAACCCTGCACCGGGGATGTTGTACGACTACTTCGGCTTCCCGCCGCACACGTACCACATCAGCTACCAGGCGCCGGGCAGCCCGCAGGTGGCCGAACGCGTGGCCGACCTACTGTCCGCGGCCGGCTTCCCGGTGCGGCGCGACGCTGACCGCGGTTTCGACCACGGCACGTTCGTGCCGCTGGCGGTGGCGTTCCCCGACGCCCAGGTTCCGGTCGTGCAGATGTCGATCAAGCGGTCGTTCGATGCTGCAGAGCACTTGGCAGCCGGCCGGGCGCTGGCGGCGCTGCGCGACGAAGACGTGCTCATCGTCGGCAGCGGCCTGCCCAGCTTCCACGACCTGTCCCGCCTCGGCCCACCGTCCCAGCAACCCTCGGTGCAGTTCGACGGTTGGCTGACCGAGACGATCGTGGGAAACGTCGGCGAGGCGCGCAGCGCACGCTTGGCGAAGTGGCAGTCGGCGCCGAGCGCACGCGCCTGCCACCCGATGCCGGATCATTTGCTGCCGGTGATGGTGGCGGTCGGCGCGGCAGAAGACGACCCCGGTGCACTGCAGTACCACGAGGACCGGTTCATGGGTTGGACAGCGTCGAGCCGTTACCGCCTCGGCTGAGTCCGAGCGGCGATCAATGACACTCGCCGTCCAGCAATGGAAGCGCCGGTGACAACCCACCGGCTGTTGTGGTAGTGCCGTCGCCAGGCACCACGGTCGCCGTCGGGCCGGTCGGCACCGCAACAGGTGGTGTGAGCACCTCGGTGACCAGCGCCCGCACTTCGTCGGCCTTCCAGTGCGACGATTGGTAGAACGGCGGAGCGAGATGCAGCGTGCGCACTGTGGCCGTTCCGCCGTGCTGCTGGAAGCGGTCGACAACGATGGCGAAGTCGCCCAGCGCGCTGCGCGGGATGTCGGTGCGTACTGCTCCGCCGAGCGCATCGAGCAGGTCGGTGAAGCCGGTCGCCAGCACCGCCGGCGTGGCCTTCGCCGCGATCGCATTGAGCACGCAGCGTTGGCGCGCCATGCGCCAGTAGTCGTTGTCGGCCTTTCGTGAGCGCGCGTACGTCAGCGCCAGCGTGCCGTCCATGTGTTGCTGCCCGGCCTCGATCCACGCGGGAACCTGGTGCTTGGCACCACCTGGGTTGCCCGGGCTGGGCACACGTTGGCCGACGTAAATGTCGATGCCGCCGAGCGCGTCGACCACATCCACGAAGCCGGCCATGTCCACCAGGATGTAGAAGTGGATCGGGATGCCGAGCAGCTGCGCGATCCCCAGCTTGATCGCCTGCGCGCCGGCGTCGGGCACGCCACCCATCAACTCCGGCCGCTGGTCGACGTACGG
>CAZREK010000195.1:0-5102 GCA_964598965.1 uncultured Bifidobacterium sp.
AGCTCGTCGGTGTTCGGCCCCGCCAAGAGCGCCGACAACACATCGTCAGCGGTCTCGCTGACATCGCGGGCGACGGATGTGAGGGCCACCGCCTGGCCACTCGCCTCCGGCGCCAGCAGATACACACGCGCGGTTCCGGTTGCAGCACCAGCCTGTGTGTCCGAGTCGCCGTCCAGTGACAGCTGGTTCTGTGCCGGGATGTCGCGCGGCGTGTCATCGGCGCCGATGCCGCACGCGGACAGCAGCAGGGCGCACATCGTTGCCACGGCAAGAGGGCGACGGTGCGGGCTCACTCCGTCACCTCCTCGGCCGGCAGCTCCAGCACGAATCGTGCACCGGGCGTGCCGTCGGCGCGGTCCTCCACCCACACCCGGCCACCGTGCAGGCGGATGTGCTCGTCCACCAACGCCAGGCCCAGGCCGGCGCCATCGCTGCTGCTGCGACGGCCTGCTACCGCGCCACGAGCGAAACGCTCGAACACCAGCGTGCGTTCGTCGGGTGGCACCCCCGCACCGTGATCCTCCACCACGATCCACACGTGGCCCAAGGGCTCACCTTCGCCATCGGGCTCGGTGACGGTCACCTCCGCGTCGCCGCCGCCGTGCAGGCGGGCATTGTCGATCAGGTTCGCCACCACACGAGCGAGGCGTCGGCGGTCGCCGCGGATGACCATCATCTCGGCGCGCGGGCTGACCGTCACCGGTGTCAGTGGGCGAGTGCTGACCGCGACGGCTTGGCGCACGAACTCCGCCACTCCCAACTCGTCGAGGATCAACCGGATCGCACCGGCATCGAAGCGCGAGATCTCCAACAGGTCTTCCACCAGACCGGAGAAGCGGGCCACGTCGGCGACGAGCAGGTCAAGTGCCGCCTGCGCGCGTTCGGGCATCTCGTCGCGGCGGCCCTTCATCACTTCCACGCTGGCGGCCAAGGTCATCAGCGGCGAGCGCAACTCGTGACTGACGTCGCTGGTGAACCTGGCGTCACGCTCCACTCGCGCCTGCAACGCACTCGCCATGTCGTTGAACGCGTTGGCCAAGACGCGGAGGTCGGGGTCCTCGGTCGGCTGCAGCCGGGTGTCCAGCCGACCACCCGCGATCGCCTTGGCCGCCTGTGCCGCACCGGCCAGTGGACGCACGGATCGCGATGCAGCGAACGACCCGATCAGCGTGCCCGCCAACGTGGTGATGAACCCGGCGAACAGCAGGCTGAGCATCACCGAGCGCAACGTCGACGATGCGTCGTGCAGGCTGATGAACTCGAAGTACGAGCCGCCGGTGATCGGCATCGGCACGCCGATCACCAGCACCGGATCGCCGCCGATGACAGCGATCATGCGCGATGGCGTGCCGTCCTCGTTCACCCGCAACTGCAGCGCGTCGGGGATTGTCGCCGGCGTGTACAACGCGGAACTGGTGCTCCACTTGCCGCGGTAGTTGATCGCAAACCCGGCGACGCCGATCGAGCGCAGGCGGTCCACCGCCGCTTGCGCGGACGGGCTGTTGCCACCACTGAGTTCGTTCTGGGCGACCTGTGCGTGCCCGTACGCCTGCTCGATGCCCGCCTTGTCGCGCTGGTTGACCAAGCTGCTGCGCGTGAACGTGTATGCCGCTGTGGCAAGGAATGCGGACAGGACCAGGGCGCCGATGCTGAACATCGACATGATGCGCGTGCGCAGGCTGAGCCGCCGGGGATGCAGCAGCATCAGCCGGTCGGCGAACCGGCGCCAGCGCTCGCGCAGCGCGGTCACGACTGGAGGCGATACCCGAGGCCGCGCACGGTGACCACGTGGCGCGGGTTGGCCGGATCCGTCTCGACCTTGGTGCGCAAGCGGCGGACGTGGACGTCGACCAAGCGACCGTCACCGAAGTAGTCGTAACCCCACACCTTGTCCAGCAGGCTCTCGCGGCTGAACACCCGGCCCGGGTTCTGCGCCAGCTCGCACAACAGCTTGAACTCGGTCTTGGTGAGGTGCAGCTCTGCACCTGCACGGGTGACCTTGCCCTCGTCCGGGATGATCTCCAGATCGCCGAACACCAGACGCGAGTGAGCTGCACTGAGTGGTCGGATGCGGCGCAGCAGCGCACGAATGCGAGCAGAGAGTTCCTTGGGTGCGAACGGCTTGGTGAGGTAGTCGTCCGCGCCGGCTTCCAGACCGGCCACGACATCGTGCGTGTCGTTGCGCGCCGTGACCATCACGATCGGGACGTCGCTGTGGCGGCGCAGACCGCGGCACAGCTCGAAGCCGTCCATGCCGGGCAGCATGATGTCGATCAGCACCACGTCGGGGGCGGCGCGGTGGAACAACTCGAGTGCTTCCTCACCGCTGCCGGCCTCGTCGACGGTCCAGCCCTCGTCCTCCAACGCCAGCTTCACCGCGGTGCGGATGCGTTCGTCGTCTTCCACCGAGAGGATGCGGGTTCCCACATCCGCCATGATGCCAGGCGCAGGCCCTCGATCAGGCGCGTTTCGCCAGGTCGTCGTCGATCTGGGTGATCAGGTCGCGCATCGCGCCATGGACACCAGGCGCCGCGACCAGCACCGAGTCCGGTCGAATCTCGCTGCCGTCGAGCGCAGAGACTGTGCAGCCGGCCTCACGTGCGATGAGCGCGCCGGCGGCGAGGTCCCACGGCCCCAGCCACTGCTCGAAGTACGCGTCCACGCGACCGGCGGCAACGTGGCACAGGTCGGTGGCCGCCGCACCACCACGACGGATGTCGCGGACCTGTGGCAGCAGCTGGGCGACACGCGCTGCCTGATCGGCGCGGCGGCGCGCGGAGTAGCTGAAGCCGGTGGCTACGAGCGCCAACCCCAGCTCGGTGGTGGTGGTCGGCTGAATCTGCTCGCCGTTGAGGTGCGCGCCGTGGCCGGCGCGAGCGGTGAACAGTTCGTCCGTCGCGGGGACGTACACCGCGCCGACGCGTGCGCCGGTGGCGTCGCGCGCAGCGATCGAGACGGCCCACCCCGGCAGGCCGTAGAGGAAGTTGGTGGTGCCGTCGATGGGGTCGACGAGCCAGTCGATGCCGGTGGTACCCGGCTGATCGGTGCCCTCCTCGCCCACGATGCCGTCGTCGGGGCGGGCAGCGCGCAGCCCGCCGACGATCAGCTCCTCGCTGGCCTTGTCGAACTCGGTGACCATGTCGGTGGCGGTCGACTTGGTGGCCGCGGCCGTCACACCTTTGCGGCGACCCTCACGCGCCATCGTCCCTGCTTGCACCGCCAGCCGACTGGCGAGGGCCAGCAGCTCCTCGTCGAGGTGATTGTTCACGGGCGGCGGTCGGCGCGCTCGCGTGCTTCGATCTGGCGCCATTCGCCGACGGCACGCAGCACCAGCACCGCCACGACCGCCATGCCGGCCGCAGCCACCACGGCACCCACGAACGTGCCGATGCCCTTCGGTGTGGCGCAGTCCCCGTCGCACTGCAGGCGGACCAGCGTGTGGCCGATGACCCCGCCGGCCAGGCCGCCGATGAGGATGGCGACGAAGGCCGCCGCACGGGCAGCGGGTGACGGGAGGGCGGACAGGGGCCGTTCGGGTTCGGTCACCGCGCCAGCGTAGAGGCGTGGGCGGGCGCGGCGCACCCGTAGGCTGGGATCGATGCGCGCAACGGTCGTGGTGCCCACCTACAACGAGATCGAGAACATCGAGCAGCTCTGCCGGCAGGTGCGTGCGGCGGCCCCCGATGCGCAGATGCTGATCGTCGACGACGGCAGCCCCGACGGCACGGCGGACAAGGCCGAGGAAGTCGGCCGCGAGCTGGGCAACATCACGGTGATGCGCCGCACGGCGAAGAACGGGCTGGGCGCTGCCTACCGCGCAGGTTTCCGGCGGGCGATCGATGACGGCGCAGAGATCTGCGTGCAGATGGACGCCGACTTCTCCCACGACCCGTCGGTGCTGCCCGCGCTGATCGCCATCGTGGAGCACGGCGCCGACCTCGCGATCGGCAGCCGCTATGTGCCTGGTGGCCGCACGGTCAACTGGCCGCGCCGTCGTCGCTGGCTGTCGCGCTGGGGCAACCGTTACGCGGCGGGTGTCCTGGGTCTGGCGATCAACGACGCGACGGCGGGATACCGCGCCTACCGCTCCAGCGCGTTGGAGATGATGGACTTCGAGAAGTCCGAGGCGAACGGCTACGGCTTCCAGGTCGAGCAGACCTACCGGTTGGTCAGCCGTCACGGCAAGGTGGTCGAGTTCCCGATCACGTTCCACGATCGCACCGCCGGCAGCTCGAAGATGTCGGGTGGCATCGTGCACGAAGCGACCATCCTCGTGCTCAAGCTGTGGGTCAACGACTTCTGGGGCCGCCGCAACCGGCGCCGGATGGGCGAGTAGACCGTGCGTCGCTGGTTGGTGGGCGGTGCGCTCATCCGCCATGGCGACGGGCTGGTGCTGGTGTGCAATCGACGGCGCGATCGGACCGTGGAGTGGACACCGCCCGGCGGTGTCATCGACCGTGGCGAGACGATGTTGGCCGGCCTCGCCAGAGAAGTACGTGAGGAGACCGGCCTGACCGTCGAGGCGTGGGGGTCGTGCTGCTACACGGTCAGCGTGCAAGCGCCGGACATGGGCTGGACGCTACGCGTGGAGGCGTGGGAAGCGCAGACGGTCAGCGGCGAGATCGAGCTGGCCGACCCCGACGGCATCGTCGAGGAGGTCCGCCACGCCAGCCTGGCGGAAGCACCAGGGCTGCTGGCGCAGAGTCCGCCATGGGTGCACACGCCGGTGGGTGACTGGCTGCTGGGGAACGCTGCCGAGCGCTATCAATTCGTGCTGCACGGCACCCAGCGAGGTGCCGCCCGCGTCGAACGAGTGGTGTGACCGAGCCGTGGGGACGCGCACGATCCTCCACGTCGACATGGACGCGTTCTTCGTCAGCGTGGAACTGCGTCGCCGGCCCGAGCTTCGCGGGCAGCCGGTGGTGGTCGGTGGCACCGGCTCGCGTGGGGTGATCGCTGCCGCGTCCTACGAGGCCCGTCGCTACGGGGTGCATTCGGCGATGCCCTCCACCACCGCTCGCCGGCTGTGCCCGCATGCCGTGTTCCTGCCCGGCGACCATGCCCACTACGCGGAGGTCAGTGCCGAGGTCAACGAGATCTTC
>CAZREK010000196.1:0-5057 GCA_964598965.1 uncultured Bifidobacterium sp.
CAGACCGAGCGTCGGTAGCAGCTCGGCACGCAGGACTCCGCGGTCCCCGGCGACCTGCACGTCCCACACGACGTCAGCGGCTTGCCAGCTGGCCACCACATGGGTCACCAACCCGCCTCGGTGGTGCAGCCAGACCTCCGCGTGCTCGTCGCTGCCGTGGCCGGGGCCTCCGGTCAGTCGCGCGGAGACGGCTGCAGGCCGGCCGAGGCCCGCACTGTTGGCGACCAGCAAGGCGACCGCTACCGGGTGCACCCCGAGGTCGAACAACGCGCCACCGCCCCATTCGTCGGAGGTGAAGTCGCCCCACGTCGGCAACCCCTGCAAGCAGCGCACCTCCACATGCGACAGCGCGCCGACCTGGGGGGTCATCTGCACCAGCCGCTGCACCACCGGCGAGTACGCCAGGTTCTCGGCATAGAGCAGTCGGCCGGGATGCTGCTCTGCGGCTGCGACCAGCGCATCGGCTTCGGCCAGCGTGCGACACAGCGGCTTCTCCACCATCACGGTGGCCCCGGCATCGAGCATGCGGAGCACGTCGGCTGCGTGGCACTGCGGGGGAGTGGCGACCACCACCATCGTCGCCTCACCCGGAAGGTCCGCGTAGCTCACCACCGGAGCCCCGTAGGCCTGCGCGAGCCGCTCAGCGTGTTCCGGGGTGCGCGAGGCGACTGCCAGGACCGGCAGTCCCAGCTCGGCGGCGCAGGCCGCATGCACGGAAGCGATCGTTCCCGAACCGCAGAAGGCCACACCGGGCCGCGCCATCTGAACCACGCCCCGAAGGTAGCGTGTCGGCGGTTGTGAAGAACCCCCTCGCTTGGCCGTTGCGACTGCTCGCCATCGTTCTCTCCGGTGCGCTGTTGCTGACAGGAGTCGTGCTGGGCGTTGCCCCGCGACTGTGGCGCATTGCCAACGCGCACGAACAGGTGCCGGTGGAGTTGCCCGAGTTCCAACCGCTGTCGCAACGTTCGCTGGTGTACGACGTCGCCGGCAACGTGATCGCCGTTTTCGAGCGGGAGAACCAGCAACCGATCACCCTCGATCAGGTGCCGGACGAGGTGGTCGCTGCGCTGCTGGCGGTGGAGGACAACGAGTTCTGGTTCCACAAGGGCGTGAACGTCCGCGGTTTCGCCCGTGCGCTGCTGTCCAACTTCGCCAGCGACGCACCCACGCAAGGCGCGAGCACGATCACCCAGCAAGTGGTGAAGAACGAGTACCTCGCCGGCCTGCCGCGCGACGCCCGCTACAAGTTCCTCCAAGCCCACTACGCCGTCATGCTCGAGAAGAAGATGAGCAAGGGGCAGATCCTCGAGCGCTACCTGAACACCGTCTACTTCGGCAACAACGCCTACGGGTTGCAGGCGGCGGCGGAGGTCTACTTCGGCAAGAGTGCTGCTGAACTGACCATGATCGAGGGTGCCTTCCTCGCGGGATTGGTGCGATCGCCGAACTCCTACGACCCGATCCGCAATCTCGAACCCTCGCATCGCCGTTTCGAGCAAGTGGTGCGGCGACTGGTCGACGTCGAACTGGTGAGCGAGCAGCAGGGCGCCCAGCTGATCGAGGAATGGCAGTTGCCGTCCAAGGCACACACGATCCCGTCGCTCACCTCGATCAAGCAGACCTACTTCACCATCTCTTTGCGTGAGTACCTGCTGACGAAGTCCAACCTGCTGGGCCAGACCGAGCAGGAGCGCGCCAACCTGCTGTACCGCGGTGGCTTGGCGATCCACACCACGCTCGACTCGACGATGCAGGCACAGGCCGAGTCCGCGCGCAACATCCTGCCGGCCAACAGCGTCGGTTTCGATGCGTCGATCGTGTCGCTGGACAGCGCCACCGGGGCGATCCGAGTGATGGTGGGCGGCCGTGGTCTGCGGCCCAACGAGCCGGGCGGCGAGGTCAACATGGCCCTCGTCCCGCGACAGACGGGTTCTGCGCTGAAGGCGTTCATCCTCGCCGCGGCTTACGACGCCGGCGCCCAGTCCAACGACCAGATCAACGGTGTGCCGCCGTGTCAGGTGCCGGACTACGTCGACGGCAAGGTGCGTACGAAGGTGGTGAAGACCGGGTACGGCGAGTTGGGTCCGCTCAACGGCCCGCTGACCTGGAAGTCCTCGGACTGTGCGTTCGTGCGCCTGAGTTGGTCGCTGGGCCTGCACCGCGTCGTCGACGCGGTGTACCGCATGTCGCACTCCACGTACTTCTACCTCGGTCAGCCCACCGAGGAACGCGAGCCGTTCCTGCCCCTGCCGCTGACCGCCACCGGCAACAACCCGATGTCGGCGATGGACATGGCCGCCGGCTGGCAGACCATCGCCAACCAAGGTGTGCACCACGACCCGTACTACGTGGAGTGGATCGACAAGGCCGACGGCACCCGCTTCTACACGCACGAAGACCCCGGCACCGTTGCGCTCGACCCGGAAGCGGCGTTGAAGGCGATCCAGACACTGAAGGGTGTGCTGCGCTCCGGAACAGGTGCACGCAACCTGCGCAACTTCTCGCGTCCTGCCGCCGGCAAGACCGGCACCCAGTACGAGAACACCAACGCGTGGTTCGTCGGTTCCACGCCGCAACTGTCCACGGCCGTGTGGGTCGGTGACCCGAACGGCTACACGGAGATGAACCACATCCCCGAGTTCCAGGCAGAGATGGGCCGCGGCGGAAAGGTGCAGGGTGCCGACTATCCGGCGCGCATCTGGGGCGCGTTCATGGAAGCCGCCCACACCAACTTGCCGGTGGCCGACTGGCCGTCGCCGGGTCGTGGATCGCGCGCCGCTGCCCGCCTCTTCGTGCCGGGCGAGGAGTGTGTCGCCAAGCTGATTAGCGGCACGCTGCCGCCCACCACCCTCGGCGGGTCGCCCACCATCCCCGGCCGTACGACCACCACGACCACGACGGCGCCGCCGGAAACGGTGCCAGGTGACAGCACGCCGCCGGTCACGAGCGGGGCGACACAGACCGCCGTCATCGAGATCAACAAGAAGTACACGACGGTTCCGGCGGACGTTCTGGACCGACGCGCGCCACTGCCATCGGCGAAACTGTCGGAGTACTTCTACCTGTGCGGGGCGCCGCCACCGAACGTGTCCGTCAAGGAGCGCTGATGACCACCCACCCCTTCCTGCTCGTGCAGGAGGTCGACACCGAGCTCGACGCGATCGGGCACCGTCGCCCGCGGCTGCCAGAGGTCGCCGCTCACCAGCGCGATGCCGATGCCGTCGCCGCGATCAACGCCCAAATCGCCGCTGCCAGCGCGCGCATCGATGCCGCCACTGCCGCGATCGCGGCCGCCGAGGAGGCATCGGCGACCTTGGTGGCCAAGCGCACCCGCCTGGAAGGGCAGTTGAAGACCGTGATCGCCCCGCGCGAAGCCGAAGCGCTGATGAACCAGATCGCGACGCTCAACGCGCAGCGTGGCGAGCACGACGAAGCGGAGTTGGTCGCGCTGGTCGAGCAGGCCGCGGCCGAGGGCGACCTTGCAGAGGCGCAGGCACAGTTGCCCGAGCTGGAGGCCGCGCTCGCCTCCAGCAGCGCGGCCCTGGCGGCTGCGACCGCGGCGCTCGACGCGGAAGCGGCTGCGCTGCAGGCGCGGCGGGTGGAACTGGTGGCCGGCCTCGACGCCGGTGCACTCGGCGCTTACGAACGGGCGCGCAAGCAGTTCGGCGGGGTCGGGGTCGCTCACCTGCACGGTTCGCACTGCAGCGGGTGCCACATGGACCTGTCGCCCGCAGAGCTCGACATCGTCCGTCGCGTGCCGGAAGGCGAACTCGGCGAGTGCCCCCAGTGCGGGCGCATGCTGGTGCGGTAGGGCGCCATGTTGCTGTGGTTCCTCGGAACGGCGATCGTGTCGGTCTGGTACGTGTTCAGTGATCCGTTCTTCGACTACCGGTTGCTGCTCGTCGGTGCCCTGCTGCCCGACCTCATCGACGTGCCGTTCGGTCAAGCCCGCTTCGCACACGGCCTCACCGTCGCCGTCGGCGTGTTGACCGCGGTGATGCTGGTGACCGCCGGTCGCAAGCCGGTGCGCCGATTGCTGCTCGGTCTGCCGATCGGCATGCTGCTGCACCTGGTGTGGGACGGTGCGTTCGCCTCTACCAAGGTGTTCTGGTGGCCGTTCAGCGGCGACTGGGGCGACGTACAGGTGCCGTCACTGGATCGGCCCGTCCTCGATGTCGTGATGGAGCTCGTCGGGGCAGCGATCCTGGTCTGGGTGTGGCGGCGGTTCGGGCTGGCCGACCGCCAGCGCCGCCAGCGGTTCTGGCGCGAGGGAGTGCTCAGCGAACCCGTCGGTGCTTGACTGAGTGCCGTGCTGTACCTGGTGAGACACGGCCGTACGCAGGCGAACGCGGAACACCGCCTGCAGGGCCGCGCCGATCACCCGCTGGACGAGGTCGGCATGCAGCAGGTCGACGCGCTGTGGAGTGCCATGCCGGCGGTCGATCGGGTGATCTGTTCGCCGTTGCGCAGGGCCCAGCAGACGGCGGCCGCGTTCGGTGTCGAACCCGAGGTCGACGAGCGTTGGCTGGAGCTGGACTACGGCGTGATGGAAGGTGTGCGCTTGGCGGAAGTCCCGCGCGAGCAGATGCGCCGGTGGATCGACGACCCCGACTACGCGCCGGCAGGCGGCGAGACGCTGCACGAGCTGCAGGCGCGCGTGTGGCCGGCGTGCGAGGAGCTGATCGACGACGCACGCCAGCGCCGTGTCGTCGTCGTCACCCACGCCACCCCCATCCGTCTGGCGGTCGCGTGGGCGATGGGCGCCGAGGCCGCGACTGCATGGCGTTGTCACGTCGACCACGGCAGCATCACCGAGGTCGCGTTCCGCGATCGCGTGCCGTTGCTCGCCGGGTTCAACCGCGTGCCGTAGGCGGCGTGCAGCGCATGCCGTGCGAGTGGTACGGTCCCGAGGCGAAGGCAACATCCCAAGGAGACCCCGACGTGGCTGGCAAGTTCGAGCTGTACAAGGACAACGCAGGCAAGTTCCGCTTCCGCCTGAAGGCGAGCAACGGCCAGATCATCGCCGTCGGCGAGGCGTACGAGTCCAAGGCCGCCGC
>CAZREK010000197.1:0-5000 GCA_964598965.1 uncultured Bifidobacterium sp.
TGCTCGTCGTTCTCGCCGGCGCGGTCGCGTCGGTTGGCTCTCGCTCGGTGTGGGCGCAACGGCCGTACGAGTTGACGATGGTGGTGTGCGCGCTGGCGGTGTTGACCACCGCCACCCCACAGGTGCTGGACGTGCCCGCCGACTTCCGTCAGTTCGGCGAGGTCGTGGGTGGCGCGTGGCTGCTGCTGTGGGGCGCCAACCGGCCGACTGCCCGCCGCTGGGCGGCCGCGGCCATCGCCCCGCTGACCCTGGTGGTGTTGGCGTTCCGGTGCGTCGTCGTCTGAGCGGCGCCGACGCGGCAGACTGAGCGCGTGGATGCACTCGGTTACGTGGCCGCCACCGCGGCTGCGGTGGCCGGGGGTGGGGTCAACGCGCTCGGCGGCGGCGGCACGCTGATCACCTTCCCTGCGCTGCTGGGCCTCGGCGTGCCCAGTGTCGCGGCCAACATGACCAACACGGTCGGCCTCTGCGTGGGGCACGTCGGCGGCACGTGGGCGCAGCGAGACGGTCTGCGCGGCCAACGTCACCGACTGCCGGTGCTGCTGACCGCAGGGGCGATCGGTGGGATCGCCGGTGCACTGCTGCTGAAGTTCACCAGCGACGACCGCTTGCGACTGCTGATCCCGGTCTTGCTGGGTGTGGCGACGTTACTGCTCGCGCTGCAGCCGCGCATCCGTACCTGGCTGGGTAGCCATGCCGCGCGTGAAGGGCAGCCCGACGCTCGCTGGCTGGCACCGGCCATCGGCCTCGGCGCGGTGTACGGCGGTTACTTCGGCGCCGGTCTCGGTGTGATGATGCTGGCTCTGTTGGGCCTGGGCGTGCACGAGTCGCTGAACCGCTCGAATGTGCTGAAGCAGATCCTCGCCTTCGTGATCAACCTCGTCGCCGCAGTGTTGTTCGCCTTCTCCGGCAAGGTGTGGTGGGGGCTGGCCGGCTTGATGGCCGCGGGCAGCCTGGTGGGCGGCGTGCTCGGCGGTCGCGTCGCCGGCCGGTTGAACCCTGATCGCTTCCGGATGGTGGTCGTGTCGGTGGGCGCGGCAGTCACCATCGCCTACGCAGTGAAGGTGTGGTGATGGAGCAGCGACATTGGCCCAGGTCCCATGAGGAGCTCAGCGCCGGCCCGATCAAAGTGCGCGTGCCGACGGTGGAGCACGTGTTCAACGCGATGGACCCCACGCCGCTGGAAGAACGCACCCTCAACTGGGAGGTCGCCGACTGGATCGAGGAGTGGGCCGAGGACATCGGTGGCGACAAACCGCTGACCATCGAGATCCACCTCACCGAGGGCAGCGCCGACTCACGCGGCGAGGCAGTCGCGAGCGGCATTCACAACCACTTCGAGTACCGCGAGTGGCAGGTCGACCGGCAACTCAGCAAGCTGTGGCGTGAAGGCCGCATCAGCCTCATCATCGGCCTGTTCGCACTGACCGGTTTCATCTCGCTGTCGCACCTCATCGGGTCCAGCCCCAACCCGGTGCTCGACGTCGTGCACGAAGGCCTCACCGTGCTGGGCTGGGTGTCCATGTGGAAGCCGCTGCAGATCTTCCTCTACGAGTGGTGGCCGGTGCGTCGCGAGCGCGAGGCCTGTCGGCGCCTGGCCGAGGCCGACGTGAAGTTCGTGGTCACTCGCGGTTGAGGCGCTCGCGCAGACGCACGTAGACCGTCCGCCCGGTGATCGCGGCCAATTCCTCCGCGAGTGACTCGATCACCGGCTGCTCGCCGACATAGGCGCGCTCTCCTTCGGTGCAGCACCAGTGCATGGTCTCGCCTTCGTCGCCCCAGTCGGCACGGCTCCAGCGGCGGACCGTGGCGTGCTCCACGCCGTTGTCCTGCATGGCCCAGTCGACGCGCACTGGCAGTTGCCAGCACACCGACGGCTTCCAGTCGATCGGCGACTCGCCGGCGTCGAGCGCAGCCAGGTGCAGTGCACACCCCGCGCCGCCGGTGAAGCCTGGCCGGTTGAGGAAGATGCAGGCCCCGTCCACCACCTTGGTGTTCTTGCGTTCCGCGCTGCTGAACACGTCGTCCGCGTCGACCGCTGCGTGGTGCTGCCACAGATGTGTGGGCACCGTTGCCGCGAGCGCGCTGACGGTCATCGCTTCCTCGACGTCGGTCAGTTCCGCGCCGACGGAGCAGCAGCCCTGCTGCAGGTGTTCGGCGGGCTCGTCGAGAATGCCGAGGCACCCGTGGGCCGCTCGGCCCCAGATACAGGTCCAGCGCGACTGCAGGAACGACCGCTCGAATCGCCACAGCGTGTCGCCGTCGTCGATTTCCAGGAACTCCTCGCTCACCCGTTCCACCGTAACCTGTGCGAGTGACTGACGAACGGGGCAGCGGCGAGACCAGCGAGTACGACCTGATCATCATCGGGACCGGCAGCGGCAACTCGCTGATCGGACCGGAAATGGATGGTTGGCGGATCGCCATCGTCGAGCGCGGCGTGTTCGGCGGAACCTGCCTCAACCGCGGCTGCATCCCCACCAAGATGCTGGTGTACCCGGCCGACCTCGCCGAACACACGCGAGAGAGCGCTCGCCTCGGTGTGCACACTCGCCTTCTCGGCGCGGACTGGCACGACATCACTCAGCGCATCTTCGGGCGCATCGACCCGATCGCGGAGGGCGGTCGGCAGTACCGCATCGGCCTGCCGCACGTGGACGTGTACGAAGGTCACGGTCACTTCGTCGGCGAGCGCGAACTGGAGGTTGGTGGGAAGCGCATTCGCGGTCGCCAGGTGGTGATCGCCGCGGGGGCGCGCACCTACATCCCCGATGTCCCGGGGCTGGCCGACGTGCCGTTCCACACCAGTGACAGCATCATGCGCATCGCTCACCAACCGAAGCATCTGGTCATCCTCGGTGGTGGTTTCATCGCTGCCGAGTTCGCTCATGTGTTCGGCGGTTTCGGCAGCGACGTCACGATCATCAACCGCGGCCATCATCTGTTGCGCGCCGAGGACGACGATGTCGCCACCCGCTTCACTGAACTGGCCGCGCAGCGCTACGACGTGGCACTGGGTGCACAGATCGATCATGTGCGTCGCACGGACACGGGCGTGGCCGTTCACCTCACCTGTGACAGCGGGTCGCGCGTGATCGAGGGCGATGTGTTGCTGGTGGCCACCGGTCGCATCCCCAATGGTGACCAACTGAACGCGGCGGCCGCGGGCATCGACGTCGACGACAACGGGGCCGTCGTGGTCGATGCCTACGGGCGTACGACCGCGGCCGGGGTGTGGGCGCTGGGAGATGTCAACGGTCGCCACCAGCTGAAGCACATGGCCAACGGTGAAGCGAAGGTGGTACGTCACAACCTCAGCCACCCCGACGATCTGCAGCGGTACGACCAGCGTCCCGCGCCGCACGCGGTGTTCAGTCACCCGCAGATCGGTGCGGTCGGGCTGACCGAGCGCGAGGCCATCGACCGACGCGAGCGCACCGGCGCGCCGTACTGCGCCGTCACGCACGACTACGCAGGTGCGGCGTATGGGTGGGCGATGGAGGACACGACCTCGTTCTGCAAGCTGATCGGCGACCCAGTCACGCGCAAGGTGTTGGGCGCGCATGTCATCGGCCCGCAAGCGTCACTGTTGGTGCAACTGCTGGTGCAGGGGATTCACCTCGGCAACACTGCCGATGAGATGGTGTCGCAGGTCTGGATCCACCCGGCGCTCAGCGAGGTGGTGGAGGTCGCACTGCTGAAGCTGATCGAAGCGTTCGACGCGACATCCGCGGCGCGAACTCTCACCCAGCTCTAACGCATCGCGGGTGGCGTCCTAACGGAACTCGGCGAGGATGGTGTCACCACCCAGTCCTCTTCCCTGCGATCCGAAAGGACCCTCCCCGAATGAAGAAGCAAGTGGTAGCAGCCGGCCTCGCCGCCGGCCTGATTGCCGGTGCTGGTGTCGCCTTCGCGCTCGAGTCGAGCCACGACGACACGCCGGCCCGGAACAACCCCATCGCGATCGACGCGAACAACTCGAACGGCAACAGCGAGATCCTGCTCGGCGGTGACGCGAACGGCGATCTCGGTCCCGGCGATCAGGGGCCCGGTGATGGTGATGGCGATGGTCCCGGCGGCCACATGCGTGGGCCGAACCTGCAGACCGTCGCCGACGAGCTCGGTCTGACCGTCGACGAAGTGCGCACGGCCATCGAGTCCGGCACCACCCTTGCCGAGTTGGCGAAGCAGCAGGGCAAGGATGCTCAGGACCTGATCGACGCGTTGCTGGCCGAAGCGCAGACGCACCTCGCCTCGGAGGTCAGCGCCGGCAACCTGACGCAGGACGAAGCCGATGCACGCCTTGAGGAAGCCGCCACGCGAATCGCGGACTTCGTCAACAACACGCAGCCGGGCGGTCCCGGCGGCCAGGGCGGCCCTGGTGGCCAGGGTGGCCAGGGTGGCCCCGGCGGCCAAGGCGGCCCGAACGACCAGAACAGCCAGAACGGCTGACCAGCTCGTACGATCGGCCGGGGCGACTCCTCATCCCGTCTCCCACGCCCCGGCCGATCGACGTACTTCTCGAACAGGACATCACAGTGAGCGCACGGATCCTTCTCGCCGATGACGATCGAGCCATCCGTGATGCGCTCACCCGGGCCCTCAGCTTGGAGGGCTACGAAGTCGTCCAGGCATCGGACGGTGCACAAGCGTTGGTACAGGTGGAGGCATCGCGCCCGGACGTGGCGATCCTCGATGTGATGATGCCGAACGTGGACGGTCTCACCGTCTGTCGCGTCATCCGTGCGGAACGGAACCGTCTACCGATCCTGATGCTCACCGCCCGCACGGAGACTCAGGACCGCGTGGCAGGTCTCGATGCCGGTGCCGACGACTATCTGGCCAAGCCGTTCGACCTGGAGGAGCTGCTGGCGCGAGTGCGCGCGTTGCTGCGACGCGCTCGCCCCGACGATGATCCGGTGGGCGAGCCGCTGCAGATCGCCGACCTGCGCATCGACCCGACTGCCCGCCGTGTGTGGCGCGCAGACCGGGAGATCGAG
>CAZREK010000198.1:0-1718 GCA_964598965.1 uncultured Bifidobacterium sp.
CGTAGCCGGCCATGGTCTTGCCGGCCTTGGCACGGCCCTTCTCCAGCGCGGGCAGGGTGACCTCGCGCAGGTAGCGCTCGGTGGTGAACGGGTGGCACAGGAATCCGTCGGCCACTTCGCCGGCGACCTCGGTCATCAGCTCGCCCACACCGGCGAGGTGCACTTGCGGCGGGCCGAAGCCCTCCCAGTCCGAGGCGGCCGGGCTGAAGAACGGGGTCATCAGCGTGTGCGTGTAGTAGTCGCCGCGGAAGTCCAGCTTCGTGCCGTTGCGCCAGGTGTCCCAGATGGCGTGCATCGCGAGGATCATCTCGCGCATGCGCGGCGCAGGGTGGCTCCACTCCATGCTGAAGCGCTTGGTGATGTGCGGCTTGATCTGGCTGCCGAGGCCGAGGATGAAGCGCCCCTTCGAGTAGGCCTGCAGGTCCCAGCCGATGTTGGCCAGCGTCATCGGGTTGCGCGCGAATGCGACCGCGATGGACGTACCCAGCTCCACGTGCTGCGTGCTGCCGGCGCCCAGCAGCAGGGGGAAGAACGGGTCGTGACCGGTCTCCGCGGTCCACACACCCGAGTAGCCCTCGCCCTCCAACCGCGCCGCGCTGCTCGCCGCCTCGGCCAGATTGCTCGTCAGGCCTGCATCCACCTTCATGACATCCCCCTTTGTCCGGGTCACCCGGTCTTCGGGGCGAGGCTAGTCAGTCGTCCTGATCGCGAAGGAAGCGTTCGAACTCCGCGGCCAGCTCGTCCGCGCTGGGCAACTCGCCGGGGATCGACTCGGCCTGCGTCGCCGCCTCGTCGTAGAGCCGTTCGAGCTGGGCCACCATCGCCGCGTGGTCGTCATTGGCCGACACCAGTTGGTCGATGCGCTTGCGCTGCTGTTCGGCTTCGCGCTCCAGGTCGGCCACCGGCACACGAATGCCAGAGACGTACTCCAGCGCCTCGATCAGCGCCACCGAGGCCGCCGGGTAGGGCATCGTGGCGACGTAGTGCGGCACCCGCGCCCACAGCCCGACGGTGGGAATGCCCGCTTCGGTGAGCTCGTGTTCCAGCACCGAGCACATGCCCGCGGGCACGTCGACGTTGCCCTTGTCGTAGGGCAGGCCGGCAATGAGTTCGGCCGAGGGGGAGGTGCACGACATGTGCGAGGGGCGCGTGTGCGGGCTGGCGAATGGGTACGCACCAAAGCACACGGCGGCGGTGCAGCCCAGCTGCGCGGTGAGGTCTTTCATATCGGTGGCGAACGCGCGCCACCACATGTCGGGCTCGGGGCCGGTGAGCAGCACGACGTCGCGGCCACCGGGCGTGCGCCCGCGGCGCAACTGCAACTCGTTCCACACGAGACGCGTGTTCACTCCGTTGCGGATCTCCATCGTCGGCCGGCGGGCGCGGTAGTCGACGAAGGTGTCGCTGTCGAACTCGGCCACCAGGTCGGTGCCACCGCACGCACGATCCACCGCGGCCAGCGCCGCGGCGGCCGCACCGCTGGCATCGATCCACCCGGTGAGGTGCACCAGCAACGTGGGCTCGCTGAGCGTGGGCAGGTCGCCCGCCAGGCGGTAGTGACCAGTCATCGCAGGTCCTCCAGCGTGCGCGCCGCTGCGGCGGCAGCGCCTTCCACCTGCAGCTTGAACGGTTCGAGTTCGGCGGCATCGCGGGCGCCGAGCGCGCCACCGAGGTAGCGGGCGTACACGCCCTCCAGGATGCAGGCCAGCTTCCAGTAG
>CAZREK010000198.1:1818-4983 GCA_964598965.1 uncultured Bifidobacterium sp.
GCCACCGAGGTAGCGGGCGTACACGCCCTCCAGGATGCAGGCCAGCTTCCAGTAGGCGAAGGCCACGTAGAACGGCAGGTTGGACAGGTCGCGACCGCTGACCTGCGCGTAGCGCTGGGCCAGGTCGGGCCGGTTGTAGAACCCCTCGGCGCTGGTGGCCGAGCCCACCCACGCAGTGACCGGATCGTTGGGCCCGTTCCAGTACACCTGCAGCAGGCCTACGTCGGCCAGCGGGTCGCCCAGGGTGCAGATCTCCCAGTCCAGCACCGCCATCACCCGACCGTCGTCACCCACCATGCAGTTGTCCAGGCGGTAGTCGCCGTGCACGATCGTGGCCGGGCCCTGCTCGGGGATGCTGGCCGACAGCGCCGCATGCACCTGGTCGACGTCGGGCAGCTCGCGGGTCTTCTGCTGGTTCCATTGGCCGTACCAGCGCTTCAGTTGCCGGGCGATGTAGCCCTCGTGGCGGCCGAGGTCCGCAAGGCCCGCTGCTTCCAGATCGACCGAATGGATGGCGGCCATCGTGTCGACCAACGACTCGCTGGCCGTGCGCCGGGCAGCGGGGGAGAGCGTGGCCTCAGTGGTCTCGCGATCGCGCAGCACGTGACCGTCGACGAAGCCCATCACGTAAAACGGGGCGTCGTTCACGGCCGGGTCGTCGCAGAAGCCGAGGGCCGGGGCAACCGGCACCGCGCTGGTCTGCAGCCCGCTGATGATGCGGTGCTCGCGACCCATGTCGTGCGCGCTGGCGAGCACGTGACCCAGCGGCGGGCGACGCAACACGAAGCGCGTGCCGTCCGCACCGGTGACGCGATAGGTGAGGTTCGAGTGCCCGCCGGCGATGACGTCGAACGTGAACGGACCCTGCGCACCGGCGACGTGCTGCTGCAGCCAGGTGGTGACCTCTGGGAGACGGATGCCCGCGATCTCGCTCATCCGCCGCAGGGTATCGGCCGCTCACGCGGCTGGCGAACCCGCAGGACACCTCCGGCGGTATCGTGCCCCCATGTCCATCGACGTCACCGACGCAACGTTCCAGACCGAGGTCATCGAGCGCTCCAAGCAGGTGCCGGTGGTGGTCGACCTGTGGGCGCCGTGGTGCGGCCCGTGTCGCACGCTGGGCCCCATCCTGGAGAAGGTGGTCGACGCCACCAACGGTCAAGTCGTGCTGGTGAAGGTCGACACCGACCAGAACCCGGCCATCGCCCAGGCGTTCCAGGTGCAGTCCATTCCCGCCGTCTACGCGATGAAGGACGGCAAGGTGGTGGACGGGTTCATGGGCGCCTACCCCGAACACATCGTGCAGCAGTTCGTCGACTCGCTGATGCCCACCGAGGGCGAGCAGCACGTGGCCGATCTGCTGGCCGAGGGCACCGAGGGCTCGTTCCGCGCCGTGCTCGACCTCGACCCTGCCAACGAAGACGCAATCGTCGGCCTGGCCGAACTGCTCATTGCCCGCGGCGAGAACGATCAGGCGCTGCAGTATCTCGCCCGCATTCCGGAGAGCGATCGCACCCGCGTGGTGGCCGCCAAGGCCCGCGTGCACCTGGCCCCCGACGACGACTACGACGCCACCCTCACTGCCCTGCTGGACAAGGTGAAGACGGACGACGAGGCTCGCCAGCAGTTCGTGGACATCCTCGAGCTGATGGGTCCCCACGACCCGCGCACCGCCGGGTATCGCAAACAGCTGACCGCGCGGCTGTTCTAGCCCACCGCGCGGGTGCGGCTGGGGCCATTGTCGGCGTTCAGGCGGGCATGTACCCCATCTCACCGCCGACTTGGGTGCGGAGGGGTAGGGTTCGGCCATGGCGCGGCGGCCCCAGACCGAGGACATGGTGGTGGAGGTCGCAGAATCGCGCTTCGACGACATCGCTCCGATCGTGGTTGGGATCTCGGCAACCGCGATGTCGTTCCTGAGGTTCCACGGATGGGCCGACCTCGTCGGCCTCGCGGGGGTCGTCGTTGTGCTCCTCAACCTGCGGACACTGTGGCGCACAGTCATCACGGTGACTGCATCGGCCCTCAGCTTCCGTGGCCAGCATTGGGCGGTGGAAGAGATCGAGTCGGTGCACCTCCGCAAACGGTCCTTTTGGCGGTCGAGCGCGGTCACCGTTCGGTTGAAGGACGGTCGTGGCGACGTGTACCTGCCAGCTGTGGTGGGCGACGGCCACCGCAGTATCGCCACTGCACTCGAGGACGCCCTCTCGCGTCGTGCTGCGATCCCGGGAGATTGCTGATCGTGCCGCCGCGAAGTGAGGACGTGGTGGTTGAGGCCAGAGAGTCGCGGTTCAGCTCGGGGATGGGTCTCGGCGCCGCGGTGGTGTGGTGGATCGCGGCGTGGCATTGGGACGGCGGGGTGCGCTGGCTGTTGCTCACGCTGTGGAGTTCACTCATCGTGTATCACGGCTGGCGTCTCAGTCGTCTGCGGCGGGTCGTTGTCACACAGACCGCGCTCCAGGTTGGCGACCTGGTCTGGGAGCTTGCGAGCGTTGACGCGGTCTTGATTCGCAACCAGTCGTTGGTGAACTCGCGGTCGATTGCGGTTCACGTGAACGGCCTCGCCGAAACCATCGTGCTTCCTGACCTGACGGAAAAGTCCACGACACGCGTCGCCGCGGCGCTGCAGGCCGCGATCGATTCGCGCCCTGCCCCGTCCGCGTTGGCGTAGTCCAACCAAGTTGGCGTTCAAGCGGGCCTGCACCCCGTCTCACCGCCGGCTTGAGTGCAGAAGGGTAGGGTTCGGCCATGGCGCGGCGGCAGCGTGGCGAGATTGGCGAACCGTTGGTTGATGTCACCGAACCGACGGGCATGGAACGATTGCTGCTTGCCCTCTACCTCCTGCTGCTGCTCGCGCAGATTTCGGACCCGTGGCACGGAACGGTGGGCATCGTCCTCGCTGCTGTGCCTCCGTCATTGTTCGCGTGGCGTGTGCTGCGTCCGCGGCGTGTGGTGGTGACCGCGACGCATGTCGCGGCTGGGTGGCGCTACTGGGGTCTGGCGGACATCGAGCGGGTCGACTTCAAGGAAGGCCCAGGCCCGAACTCCACCGTGCGGCTCGTGCGCAACGACGGGCGGCGTCGGGTCACGCTCCCGCGCCTGTTCCACCCACACGCCCGACGTGTAGCGGAGGCCGTGGAGCGCTACTTGTCCGAGCACGCCATC
>CAZREK010000199.1:0-4974 GCA_964598965.1 uncultured Bifidobacterium sp.
GCGCTGGTTGGCGGCCATCATCGAGTCGTCGTGGGCGCTCTGGTCCTGGTCGTCCACATGGTTGCAGTGCACGGTGATGCGGTCGCCCGGCTTCCAGGTGCGCACCGCTGCACCCACCTTCAGCACCACGCCCGAGGCATCGCTGCCCACCACCTGGTAGGGGCGGTCGTGGCGCTTGGCCCATTCGCTCTCGCGGGCCAGGCGGGCCATCGGGCCGAAGGTGCTGACCGGCTCGAAGATGCTGCTCCAGACGGTGTTGAAGTTGATGCTGCTCGCCATCACGGCGATGTAGACCTCGTCGGGGGCCAGCTCGGGCGTGGGCACCATACCCACGTGCAGGCTCTGTCGCGGGTCCTTCTCCTTGGTGGGCACCCCCTGCCACATCTCCTGCTCCGCCTTCAGGACATGGACGGCCCGATACTCCTCGGGGATCGACAAGTGCTCGAACTCGGCTGCGGACGCGCCGGACTGGATGGCCTCGAGGATGTGCTCCATGAGGTGATGTTACCGGTCGGTAGCAAGCGGGGTGAAGCTGGAGGTGCCGCCCGCTGTTGCGGCTCGCGTGGCAGAGTCTGCGCCCATGCAGCGCACCCCCTTGCTCGCCCTGATCCTCGCCGCCGCCCTGCCGTTGGCGGCCTGCAACGATGACTCGAAGCCGACCTCGGCCGATGCCGCCGACACCACGGTCGGCGCGACGGTGTGCGCCGAGGCCGACGGCAGTTCGCCGCGCCAGGACACGTTCCCGAACGGCGGCCCGCCGATGTGCCTGCAGGACGGCCACACCTACCAGGCCGTGATCGAGACCAACTACGGCACCCTGCACGTCGACCTGCGCGCCGACATCGCCCCGATCACGGTCAACAGCTTCGTCAACCTCGCGCGCTTCCACTACTTCGACGAGACCACCTGCCACCGCGCCATTCAGGGCTTCGTGGTGCAGTGCGGCGACCCCACCGCCACCGGCCGCGGCGGCCCCGGCTACGAGTTCGACGACGAACTGGACCAGATCGAGCCGTACCAGATCGGGTCGCTCGCGATGGCCAACGCCGGCCCGAACACCAACGGCAGCCAGTGGTTCATCATCACCGGCGACGACGGCGCCATGCTCGACCCGAACTACACGCTGTTCGGTCAAGTGATCGACGACGACCTCAACCTCGTGTTCGCGCTCGATGCCGTCGCCAACCCGGTGGACGGCCCGCCGCTGCAACCGATCGACATCATCTCGGTCAAGATCGAAGAACGCTGACGTCGTACGCCGGCGGCCGGTTCTCCGGTCCGCGGAGGCGGCGCCTACGCTGGATTCGCTTCCTGCCGCCCCGGAACCGCCGCGTCGGCTCGCACCTGAGAGGTCACCATGTCTGGTTCGTACATCGTCGCCGGCGCCCGCACCCCCATCGGCAAGATGAGCGGCGCACTCGCTTCGTTCAGCGCTGCCGACCTCGGTGGCTTCGCGATCAAGGCCGCGCTCGAGCGTGCTGGAGTCGCCCCGAGTGAGGTCGAGCACGTGATCATGGGTCAGGTGCTGATGGCCGGTCAGGGCCAGGTTCCCTCCCGCCAGGCTGCGGTGAAGGCCGGCATCCCGATGAACGTGCCGTCGGTGAACATCAACAAGGTGTGCCTCAGCGGCCTCAACGCCATTTACCTCGGCAACCAGATGATCATGGCCGGCGAGGCCGACATCGTGGTGGCCGGTGGCATGGAGAGCATGACCAATGCCCCCTACCTCGCTGCCGGTGCACGTGGCGGCTTCCGCTACGGCAACACCGAACTGGCCGACGCGATCATCAAGGACGGCCTGTTCTGCGCGTTCGACGTGTGCCTGATGGGCACCGGCACCGAGCAGTACAACGCCGGTGGCATCAGCCGCGAAGAGCAGGACGACCTGGCGATGAAGAGCAACCTGCGTGCGGCGGCCGCCATCGCCGCCGGCCGCCTGGCCGAGGAGATCGTGCCGGTCGAGATCCCGCAGCGCAAGGGCGACCCGGTCGTGGTGAAGGACGACGAGGGCGTGCGCGCCAACACCACCATGGACTCGCTGGGTTCGCTGAAGCCCGCCTTCACCAAGGACGGCACGATCACCGCCGCCAACGCCTCGCAGATCAGCGACGGCGGCTCGGCCGTCGTGCTGATGAGCGAGAAGGCGGTCAAGGCTCGCGGTGTGAACCCGCTCGGCCAGTTCGTGTCCTACGGCATGGTGGCCGGCCCGGACAACGCCTCGCTGCTGCACCAGCCCAGTCGCGCGATCAACAAGGCCCTGCAGCGTGCCGGTCTGTCGGTCGGCGACCTGTCGCTGTTCGAGCTGAACGAGGCCTTCGCCGCGGTCGGCATCGCCTCCATGCGCGAGCTGGGCATCAGCGACGAGATCGTCAACGTCAACGGTGGCGCCATCGCCCTCGGTCACCCGATCGGCATGAGCGGCAACCGCGTGGCCCTCACCCTGCTGCACGAGCTGCGCCGTCGCGGTGGCGGCATGGGCGCTGCCGCCCTGTGCGGTGGTGGTGGCCAGGGCGACGCGATCATCCTGCGCACCGTCTGACAGGCGTCACACCAGGCCCTTCTGGACCCGTGGAGGCTTGACATGCTTCCGTCATCGTTGTAACGTAACCGCAACATACAGCGACGTGATTCCGCCTCCCGTGATCACGTCGTCGTGAACAGATCTGGGGTACCACCTCTGGAGCTGGCCCGTCCGCCCGCTACCAGGTCCAGGGTTGGTACCCCAGTTTGTTTTTCGTTCTCAGTCAGACGTCGCGGCGGCCTTCGAGGGCCCGGCCGAGCGTCAGCTCGTCGGCGTACTCCAGGTCGCCACCCACGGGCAGACCGCTGGCGATGCGCGTGACCTTGATGCCCAGCGGCTTCATCATCCGCGCCAGGTACATCGCCGTCACCTCGCCCTCGGTGTTGGGGTTGGTGCACAGGATGACCTCCTGCACGCCTTCGGGCTCGATGCGGGCGAACAGCTCTTTCATCTTCAACTGCTCGGGGCCGATGCCTTCCAGCGGGTTCATCGCACCCAGCAACACGTGGTAGCGGCCGCGGAACTCGCCGGTCTTCTCGACAGCGACGATGTCGCGGCTTTCCTCCACCACGCAGATGATCGACGAATCGCGCCGGTCGTCGGCGCAGATGGGGCACAGCTCGGCCTCTGCCACGTTCCAGCAGCGCTCGCAGAAACGCACCTTGGCCTTGGCCTCCACGATCGCGGTGGCCAGGCGGGCGACGTCGTCAGCGGGGATCTTCAGCAGGTGGAACGCGATGCGCTGCGCCGACTTGGGGCCGACGCCCGGCAGCCGACCGAGTTCGTCGATCAGCGCTTGCACCGGCGGTGTGTACACGGCCGCCATCGGTCACTCGTCCACGAGTTGTGCACCCGGGAAGGCGCTGGTGAGCCGATCGACCGGCGACACGACCGCCTCGGCCGGAGCATCGACGAGGTCGTCGAGGTCGATCTCGTCATCGTCCTCCACGACCGCTGCGGCCGGCAGTTGCACGACGTTGCCCGAGGCGCCGGGACCGCCGAGTTCGGCCGTGTCGTCGTCGTGCGCGGCCGCGCCGTCGACCACGACCGTCACCGGCACCGCACCACCGACCGCCTTGGCGACCGCGGCCTCGATGTCCTTCTGGTGCTGCAAGCACTTGGCCCGGTGAGCGTCGTTGGGTGCGGCGATGACCACCGCGCCATCGCGGGCACCGACCAGCTTGGTGGCGGCGTAGATGGCTCGCGGCAACGACTTCATCGCGGGCATGACCTCGCTGGCCCACACCTTCACGGCTGCGGCTGCCAGATCGCCCGAGGGCGCAGCTTGCGGCGCGCTCGCAGCAGACGGCTCGGCGGGTGCTTCCGTCGTCGCCTCGTGATGCGCCGGCTTCTGCACGGGAACCTGGCGCGGCGCACCAGGCGGTGCCTCGGGGGGCGGCGGGTTGGTATCGCGGCGAGCGCGACCGCCGAGCGCGGCACGACCGGTGGAGGGGTCGACCGGGGCCGGGCGCGGCGCCGGTGCCGTGCCCGCGTTGGCCAACTGCTGTTCCAGCCGATCAAGACGGTCGAGCAACACCGACACGTCGTTGCTGGCGGCCTCGTGCGTGAGCTGCACCAGCGCGACCTCCAGCAGCAGCCGCGGGTCGGGAGCGTGGCGCATTTCCACCAGCATCTCGCCCAAGCGCTCCATCGCCCGCACCACCGCCGGCGCGCCCATCTGTGCGGCCAGCGAGCTGACCTCCGCGGCACGCTGCGTGGGCAGCTGCACCAGCTCGGGGGCCATCAGCGACAAGAAGCAGTCGCGCAAGTGGCGGATGATGTCCTCCGTCAGCGTGCGCGGGTCGCGACCCTGCTGGACGGCCTGGGCGACGACGGTGAGCGCGCGGCCGGGGTCGTGGGCGATGAACGCTTCCAAGAACTCGTCGAGCGGTGTGGTCTGCAGCGGCTCGCCGCCACCGGACGCCACCAGCTCCAGCGCGGACACGGTGTCGCGTGCCGAGCCACCGCCCTGGCGCAGCACGGACTGCAGCGCGGCCTCGGTGATGTCGATGCCCGCATCGCCGGCCAACCAACGGATGTGGTCCTCCATGACGTCCATGGGCAGCAGGTGGAACTGCAAGTGCTGGGTGCGGCTGCGAATGGTCTCGCTGACCTTCTGCGGGTCGGTGGTGGCGAGCACGAACACGACGTGCGGCGGCGGTTCCTCCAGCGTCTTCAACAAGGCCGCCTCGGCCGCCTTGGAGAGCATGTGGACCTCGTCGAGGATGTACACCTTGTGGCGACCGGGCGTGCCCAGCGACGCCTTCTCGATGAGGTCGCGCATCGCGTCGACACCGTTGTTGCTGGCCGCGTCGAGCTCGTGCACGTCGTAGCTGGTGCCGCGCTCGACCGCGAGGCACGAGTCGCACGCGCAACACGGCTCGCCGTCCTGCGGGTTCTCGCAGTTCAGCACCTTGGCCAGGATGCGCGCCGAGGTGGTCTTGCCCGTGCCG
>CAZREK010000200.1:0-4965 GCA_964598965.1 uncultured Bifidobacterium sp.
GCCGTGGTTGGCTGCTGCGACTGCTTCCATCACCAGCGGATGCGCCCCGGCGAAGTTGTCGCTGGCGAAGCCGCGGTCGGGGGCAGGAGGCATGTCACTCGAAAACACCTCCGCATTCTGGCCGCACGGGCGCCTATGGTGCGCGCCATGACGATCGACCACCTCGCCGCCATCGAACGCGACTCGAACCGCCTCGCCGACATCGCCGCCACTGGCGACCCGTCGGCACCGATTGCCGGCTGCCCGGGTTGGACACTCCACGGGCTGGTGGAGCACATGGGCAGCGTGCAGCGCTGGGCTCGCCAAGCACTCCTCACCGCTGCGCCGCCGAAGATCGACCCAGCCGACGACCCTGCGCCGTCGGACGCTGCGGGCATTGCGCAGTGGCTGCGCGACGGAGCTGAGCGCCTGCTGACCACCTTGCGCGACACCGACCCTGCCGCGTCCACCTGGCACCCGTTCCCGGTCGAGCCGAAGGTAGCCGGCCTGTGGCGCCGTCGCCAGTCGCAGGAGGTGTTCGTGCACCGCATCGACGGCGAGCTGGCGGTGGGTGTTGCGCCGCACATCGACGCGGAACTGGCTGCGGATGGTGTGGACGAGTACTGGACGGTCATGTTGCCGCGCATGCTCACCCGCGAGCAGCGCACCACACCGTCGTCGGTGCTGCAGGTGAAGGTGGGCGATCGAGTATGGACGGTCGACGGCAGCAGCGGGCTACCCGTGCCGGCGCCCCAGGCAGCGCCGGCGGCGACGATCAGCGGCTCGGCAACCGACATGCTGCTGCGTCTGTGGGGCCGCCCAGTGACCGATGGAGCAGTGCACATCGAGGGCGACGCTCAGGTGGCTGCCGACTGGCTCGCGCTCGGCGGCTCCTGACGCCGTGACGCTCAGGCGGCTTCGCCGGCCGACTCTTCCTTCAAGCGCACCGGGCCGGCCTTGCCCTTGCGAACGCCGGTCTTGCCCTCGTAGAACGCGCGGAACGCGTCCATGTCGCGGCTGATGTCGCCCGTGAGCTCGACCATCGGGCCGACGCCGCCCGAGCGCGTGGTGGAGTCGAGGAAGCCGCAACCCACCGGAACACCTGCCTGACGGGCGATGTGATAGAAGCCGGACTTCCAATGGCCGGTGTGCGAACGCGTTCCCTCCGCCGGTACCAGCAGCACCAGCTTGTCGCGTGACGCGAACTCGGCAGCCAACGAGGCCACCATGCCACCGGGCGCGCTGCGATCGATGGGGATGCCACCGAGGCGTCGCATGAGTGGACCCATCGGGCCGCGGAACAGGCTGTCCTTGCCGAGGAAGTGCACCTTCACACCGAGACGCCGAGTGATGGCGAGCATCAGCGGGAAGTCCCAGTTGGTGGTGTGCGGCGCACCGACGAGCACGAACTTGTCGGGCAGCGGCGCCGGGGGAGCGACGACTTTCCACCGCCAAAGAGCCAACCAGCAACGCGCGACGAAGTCCTTCACGCGTGCACCCTAACCCGCCACCACTTGGGCAGCGGAGTACGGTGGCCTCGTGGAAGTCGCGGAGCGGATCGCCAAGGCGGGTGCCGACCTCACCCCCGCGGAGCGAAGGGTCGCGGAGGTCGTGCTCGAGGACCCGCAGCTGGTTGCGTTCGGGACGGTCGCCGAGCTGGCCGAGCGTTCCGATGCCGGCGCGGCCACCGTGGTGCGGTTGGCGGCGAAGTTGGGGTTCGACGGGTTCACCGGCTTGCAGGCATCGGTGCAGCACTCGCTCGCTGCGCAGTTGCGGCCCGCGGCAGAACGCATCCGCGAGCCAGCGGCGACTGATGCCATCGCCCGACACCTACAGGCAGAGGTCGACAACGTGCACAACACGTTGCGCGCCATCGACCCGGTCGCGCTGGGGGAGGTCGTGGAGCGTGTCGCGATGGCAGAGCGCGTCTTCGTGCTGTCCGGCGATGCGTCCGGGGGAGTGGCGCGGCAGTTGCTGAAGGAACTGCGGGCGCTGCGCGATGGCGTGGAGTTGATCGACGGCAACGATGTCGCCGTCCGCCGAACCGTGTCGCTGCTTCGCGCCACCGACGTGGTGATCGCGATTGACCTGCGCCGCTACGACCGGTGGGTGGTGGAGTCCGCGCGTCTGGCGGCAGACAGGGGAGTGTTCCTCACCTCGTTCACCGACAGCCTGTTGTCTCCCCTGGCCTCACTGTCGGCGCGCACGTTCACCGTGGCCGCCGCAGGTGTGGGTCCGTTCGACAGCCATGTGGGCACGTTGGCGCTGGCCAACCTGTTGGTCGCCGCGGTCGCGGACCATGTGCGTGCCTCGGCGACGGACCGTTTCGACCGTGCCGAATCCGCGTGGCAAGCGGCGAAGTCGCTCACCGACCGCTGACCCGCTCGACCGATAGGTTCAGGCCGTCGCGCCAAGCGTGGCCAACCCGATCCTGCGCACAGTGACAGCTTCTGAGTCTCCGGTCTCCAGCCACAGGAAGCCTCCAGTGACCTTCACGTACAGCCCAGCCGCGACTCGGTTCTCAGCGGGAATCGGAATCCTGCCCGTCGAGTAGGTCCCGTCTGCTCGCACGAAGATCACCACCAACTCCTCATGCGATGGCTGCAGGACCCACACCAGATCGTCGCCGACGAACTGTTGGAAGTAGGGGCCACCGCCCCCAATTGAGCCAACGGTTACCTCGAAGGACAGACCTTTATCGTTGACGCCCCGCAAGACCGCCGTCGTACCGTCGTACTGAACTCCGATGCGGGGGCCATCGGGGCTGGCTTCGACGCCGGCGTCCGAAGCCGTGCCGGTCACCACAGCGCCCGCAGGCGACAACGCCAGCACCCACTGTCCATCTGACTGCACCCACATGCCGTCCTCGGTGGCGACTGGCCGAAGGGGAGCGCTGTCCCACCCGAGCTCGGCACTGCTGAAGCGACCGATCAGCGTGTTGTCGCTGACGACAGCGGCACCGTCGTTGAGCGTGAGGTACAACACGCCATCAGGACCCACCGCGAAGCCGCGGACGACCACGCTGTCAAGTTCCTGGGGGAGTGCTCCCACCGTCATCGTTCCGTCGGTAGCGACCACGATGACTCGGTGGCGTGAGCCATCGACGATGTGGAGGGTGCCCGTACTGTCGACGCCGAAGCCGGCGATGCCGGTCATCATGTCGTCGGCAGGCAACAGACCCCAATCCGCGTCGTCGAACCTCGCGACGTAGACGGTTTCCGCTGTCGCCTCACCGACGTCCGTCTCCAGGTTCACGTTCAGCACGAGGCGAGTGGTTGCCTCGCTTGTGGTGGGTGCTGCGGCGTCGTCACTTGCGACCGGCGTCGTGAGGACGGCATCCGCGGTGGAGCGATCACCCTCACTTCCGGTGCCGCACGCAGCGAAGAGTGCGGTTGCCATCACGGCACCCCACGCCGACTTCCTCAAGGATTTCACCGCCATGAGAGATCCTCCTCAGAGCCGAGCATATGCAAGGTGTGTGCTTGGCGTTCGTCGGCAGGACGACCGGTCCACCGCCCGCACCCGTCCATCGACCTACAGTTTCGTCATGACGAAAGAACCCGGGGCAGCAGCTGTGAAGGGGACCGATCGCGAGCCGTCGCGATGCAAGTGGTGCCGGAGGGTGCTGCCGCCGCAGAAGACCGGCCGGCCGCGGGAGTACTGCTCGCAGGCCTGCCGCCAGTGGCACTGGGTGGGTCGCCAGCGTGCGGCGGAGCTGCAGTTGAGCGAGCACGAGCTGATCGTCGCCAAGGACGAACTGGACAGGTTGCACGACGAGCTGTACGTGCTGGCGTGCGCGGTGGACGACGCCGATCGCGACATGGCCGCTGGCGGCTCGACGATGAGCGTCGCAGAGCTGAGAGGCGTACTGGACTGGGTGCTGGAGGCCGCCCGGCCGTTGCGCGACCGTGAGCTGGCACCCGAGCATTCTTCTGCGCAACGCCCATAATCCTCGTTATGTCATGTTGACCGATCCAACTGACGGTGGAGCCTCCGCTCTTCGAGGTCCTCTGCTAGAACTCGGGATGCACCCACTTGGAGGCCTGCCATGAAGCGCATCGCTCTGCTCGCACTCGTCGCCTGCGCACCGCTCGCCGGTTGCTCGTCGTCCAACAAGGGAAGTGTCACGGCCGGCGACACCACACTCCCCTCGTCGACGTCGGCCGCGAGTGTGGTGGAGACCACCGCTGCGTCCTCGACCACCGGAGCGCCTTCCACCGGTTGGGAGACGATCGACCCGATGACGATCGACGGCCAGGTGGCGTTGCCCTGCTGCGGCGACGACTTCCATGGCACGCCGTCACCGGTGTTGCCCGAGGCCGGTGCTCCCCTGCCCGACGGCAACTACTTCGTGCGCATGGAGTGGCCGACCGACCCCACCCAACCTCTGGAGCTGCAGCTCTACCGTTACGAGTCGTGTGCGATCCTGCCGGAGGGCTCCTGCGAGGACCCGACCGGCGCCGACAACATGGGCATCGACATGACGAGCTACTACTCGCTGACGATCGAACCGACGGATACATCGATCGGCGTGCTGATGGTCGGTTTCCGTGGTTTCGAGTCCACCGAGTCGGCGACTGCCCGCGGCACGGTGCCCGACCTGGTGGAGCTGGTGGCGGCGATCAACTCTGCCTACGACGAAGTGTTCGCAGCACGGCTCGCAGGTGGCGAGACACCCGACGCGATCCTCGCGGATGTCAGCGCTCACCCGGTCAGCGGGTTCGGCCCCGGCAATGACGGCAGCCCTTACAGCATCACCTACACCTATGACTCGGCTCCCCCGGTGTTGATGCAGGTGGTGTTCGACGCCTCCGTCGACCCGCCGCTGGCGCTGCGTGGCAGCGACTCCATCGGGCTCAACTCCGTCGCAGTTCGCGACGGACAGATGACCCTGATGGTGTACGCCGGCTTCTACTCGTGATCAAGCCTCGGGTCACCTCGACCTCTCCCGCAGGTTGAGCCTTCCTGCGAAATATTATGAAAACA
>CAZREK010000201.1:0-4956 GCA_964598965.1 uncultured Bifidobacterium sp.
GCTATTTCACCAATCTCGACGGTCCGGTGTTCGCGCTCGTCAACCTTCCGGAGGTCGTGAAGGGGGCACTGTTCGCTCGCTACAGCCGCAGCCCGAAGAGCCTGCGACGGCTGTTCCTCGACGAGTTCGTGGGCGACCTCGACATCGCGGGCGACGCCACCGTCGACGCCACGATCGGTCTCGAGCGTGCCGAGGAACTGTACGAGAAGGTGTTCTTCGAGTACGGCGACGACTCGGTGGCCCAGCTGGGTGGCGTGCACCTGGCCTGCGAGCAGGCCAGCAACATCCTCACCAAGATCCTCGAGTGGGGCCGGCTGATGAGCTATCTCGAGCAGAGCACGCGCTACATCAGCTACGACGCGCGCCTCGGTGGCCGCTACCGCTTCTACCGCGATCCGGCCATCCTCTCCAGCCGTTTCGGCACCCGCTATGTGGGCGACATGGACCGCGTGTTCGACAGCTACTCGCTATTGCTGCAGAAGGTCACCGATCACGTGCGTGCCACTGTGCCGCGCGACGACGGCGACAGCGACTTCGTGTACCGCACCGCCACCCGCGCCAAGGCCCTTGATGCCGTCCGCGGTGTCCTGCCTGCTGCGGCGCTCTCCAACGTCGGCATCTACGGCTCGGGCCAGGCCTTCGAGGCACTCCTGGTGCGCATGCGAGCTCACCAGTTGCCCGAGGCGCGCCACTACGCCGACCTCATGCTGCACGAGCTGCGCAAGGTCATCCCCAGCTTCCTGCGTCGCGTCGACCTGGCCGACCGCGGCGGCCGCTGGACGCAGTACCTCGGCTCCACTCGCGAACACACCTCCAAGCTGGTGGAGTCGCTGTTCGGCACCACCCCGGTCGAGCAGGCCCCGTCCGTGCAGCTCGTCGACTTCGACCCCGACGCGGAGAACAAGCTGCTGGCGGCGATCTGCTACCCGCACACTCACCTGCCCGAACACCAGCTGCTCGAGCGGGTGCGTTCGCTGGGCCCGACGGAGCGGCTGGCGCTCATTCAGGCGTACGTGGGGGAGCGCGAGAACCGTCGCCACAAGCCTGGCCGCGCGTTCGAGCGCATCGACTACCGCTTCGACGTGCTGTCCGACTACGGCGCTTTCCGCGACTTGCAGCGCCACCGCATGCTGACCATCGAGTGGCAGAGCCTCACCCCCAACCACGGCTACGTGCGCCCCGAGTTGGTGGAGGAAGCGGGCATGGCCGATGTCTTCGACGATGCGATGGCGCGGTCGGCCGCCCTGTACGACGCGCTGAAGGACGACTTCCCGCAGCAGGCGCAGTACGCGGTCAGCATGGCCTACCGCTTGCGCTACACGATGCAGTTCAACGCCCGCGAGGCCATCCACATGCTGGAGCTGCGCTCCTCGCCGCAGGGGCACCCCTCGTACCGCCGCGTGGCGTTGGAGATGCACCGCCTGATCGACGAGCAGGCCGGCCACAAGGCCGTCGCCGACGCCATGTCGCACCTCACCCGCGAGGCCCCGGAGCTGGAGCGTCTGGCGGCGGAACGGCGCGCGGAGGCTCGTCGCGGCGGGTCCTGAACCCACCAGTTGCACGATCTGTACGAAAAGTGGCGGCAGTCACACTGAGGATGAGTAACCTGCCGGATCGCTGGGCCTAGTATCCCGAGCCTCGCACGGGAAGACCTCAAGGATCGAACATGGCCGACGACGACGACGATGACGTGATGCCCGAGTCGGAGGACGACTTCGAGGTAGAAGAAGAAGAGGACGAGGAGCTCGATCCGGGCGACCTCGACGAGGAAGACCTCGACGAGGAAGCGCTGGAAGAGGACGACGACGCGTTCGTCGCGCTCGACGACGACTTCGTCGCGGAAGAAGAGGAAGAGGACGACACCAGTGGTCCGGTCCGCCGCGCTGTCGCCAGCGAGGACGAGGACGAGGACGACGAGCTGCTCGCCCCCGACGATGTCGAGGCCGACCTCGACACCATCCTCAAGGACCGTATGGTCGCCGCCGACGACGAGGACGACGAGGAAGAAGAGCCCGAGGAGCGCGGCGAGGCCAACGACCGCCTGCAGCCGAAGCGGGCCGACGAGCAGCTGTGTCCCAGTTGCTTCCTGCTCGTCCGTCAGGGCGCCCCAGGTTGCCCGGTGGGCGACGACGACTGCCCGTTGTTCCGCTGAGGCCGTGGTGACCGAGCAACGCCCGTTCGTGGTGCGGTTGGTCGGCACAGCGCTGCAATCGCCCACCAAGCTGCCCGGCTTGTTGAACGACGAACGCAAGCGCATCGAGAACCAGGTTCGCGTCGCTCACTGGATCGGCGAGATGGCTGTCACCATGGGTCGCAAGCAGCTCACGCGGCGGCTGTCGGGCGTGCTGCCCAGCAGTTCGCCGGCCCCGGCATCCGCCGGCCACACAGCCACACCTGCCACAGCAGCTCATCCGCCGTTCGACGGGTACGACGACTTGCCCGCCACCGAGGTCGTGGCACTGCTGGCCAAGGTGCCGCACTCCGACCTGGCGCTGATCCGCGACTACGAGGTCGCAGGGCGCGGCCGAACCACCATCCTGCACCGCATCGACAGCCTGCTGGCCGAGGCCTGATGCACGAGGCAGTTCGCCCCCTGCACCCGGACGACGCGGCGCAGGTGGCCGAGTTGGAGCGCCTCGCCCGTGCTGCAGCGGCCGGCTTCCGTGGGGGTTCAGTGTGGCTGCAGCAGCACCCGCCCGTGGGCGACTGGTCCGCTCAGATCGACACGTGGGTGGCCACCATCGACGACGCCATCGTCGGCTATCTGCAGTTGGCGGTGCGCGGCGAGGTCGCCGAGGTGTGCCAGGTGTTCGTGCACCCAGAGGCGCGCGAACTCGGCCTCGGCGACGCGTTGCTGGAGGCGGCGATGACCCATGCCCGGGGGAAGGGCTGCACGGCCATCGAGGCGGTAGCGCTTCCCGGCGACCGGGACACGAAGAACCTCTATGAGCGCGCGGGGGTCATCGCTCGTCTGCTGGTGCTGCGCCGCGGCTTATAAGCCGCTACGGGTGCGAGACGGGCCTCAGCGGCCCTTCCACTGTGGTGCACGCTTCTCGATGAAAGCGGTGAGACCTTCCTTGGTGTCCTCGGAGGACAGCACGCGACCGAAGCCTTCGTTGGTGAGGCGCTTGAGGTTCTCCTCGCTCTCGTACGACGAGGCGAGCACCACCTTGCGGCTCTCCCACACGGCCAGCGGAGCGTTCTCGCAGATCTTGTTCGCCAGCGCCAGAGCGGCGTCGAGCGCCTGGCCGGGCTCGACCAGGCGGCCCACGAGGCCCAGCTCGTACGCACGCTGCGCGGGAATCGGCTCGCCGGTGAGGATGACCTCCATCGCTGCCGACTGACCGATCACCTTCGGCAGACGGAACAGACCACCGGCACCGGCGATCAGGTTGCGCTTCACCTCGGCGAGACCGAACGACGAGCGCGTGGTGGCCACGACCATGTCGCAGGCGAGCACGATCTCGCAGCCACCGGCGGTGGCCAGACCGTCGACCGCGACGATGATCGGCTTGGTGCGCTCGCGGTACACGAACCCGGCGAATCCGCCGCGGGCCGTGTTCAGCCCGGCGGCCTGGCCGGAGTTGATCGCCTTCAGGTCGGCGCCGGCGCAGAACACCGGACGCTCCTGCCCTTCGGTGCTGGCCGTGATGACGCCGACCCACACCTCCGAGTCGCCCTCCAGACGATCGATCGCCGCTTCCATGCCGGAGGCGACGTCGCCGTTGACCGCATTGCGGGCGTCGGGACGGTTGAGCGTGATGACCGCGACGCGGCCGCGGACTTCATAGGTGACGATGTCGGACATGGTCCGAGCCTATGCGGACCCTGCGAACAGGGCCGAGCCGGGATCAGCTCTCGACGGTCTCCTCGGCCGCGGCGACGGCTTCTGCTGCCTCGGCAACAGACTCCTGCGCAACCTCGGTTGCCGCGGACTCGACTGCCGCGGACTCGTCGGCGGTCGCAGTGGCGGCTTCCGGCACCGGTACCTCACGGGCGACGGGGCCGGCAGGCGGACGAGGACCGGGCTTGGGAGCCGGCTTGCCACCCTTGGCGGGGCCGCCGGGGCGAGTGGGACGCAGCGGCTTGGGCTGCGCCTTGGCGTCGACCTCCACACCGAACAGGGCGGCGATCTGCGGCAGCAGCGGGCCGAGGCGCTTGACCGTGGCCAGCAGCTCGTCGTTGACCTGCGCCGGCTTCTCGGTGGGCTGCACCTGAGTGCGCACCGGGCTGAAGGCGGCGGCTTCCAGCACGGCGACCCAGCGGTCCGGGAGAGCATCGGCGGTGAGGCTGGCGGTGGCCGCAGCGGCCAGACGACCGGCGATCTCGGCGGGGAAGCGCACACCGGCCTTCGGCGGCTGCGAGGACAGCTTCAGCGCACGTACGGCACGACCGACACCGACGGCGGCGTCGATGTCCTCGAACCACAGGTTGAGTTCCTTCTCCTGCTTGGCGGTCAGCGCCTCTTTGAGACGACCTGCCAGCTCGCGGGTGCTCTCGTCGCGGGCGACCATCGGGTCGTCGGCACCGGCCACCACGCTGCGCAGGTCGCGCAGATCCAGATCGTCCAAGTCGGCGACGGCGGCATCGGCGCGATCCAGCCACTCCGCGACGCGCAGCTTGGGCAGCAACTGCTCGGCGATTGCCAGCAGACCTGCGGCGGGGATCTCTTCCTTGCCCTCGGCCTTGAGGCGCGTGTTCTGCTCGTTGACCGCTTGACGCACGGCCGGGATGCCACCCTGCAGGGCGCGCTCGGCGACGGCGCGCTGCGCCTCGGGCAGCTCCTGCAGGACACCGTTGCGGTGGGCGCGACCGGGCTTCAAACGCTTGGCCTTCGGGCGCTGCGGCAGCTCGGGCGGAGCTTCGAAACGAGGGCGACGGTCGCCCTCGGGGCGCTCGCGGCGCGGACCACGATCCGGGCGGTCGCCATCACGGCGGGGGCGGCGCGGCCCATCG
>CAZREK010000202.1:0-4955 GCA_964598965.1 uncultured Bifidobacterium sp.
TCTTCCTGTCGGGCTACTGCGTCTCCGGCACCCTCCTGGGCCTGCCCGACTACGGCTACCTGACCCAGGGGGAGATGGCCGAGGTCGCCCGCCGCGTCTGCGCTGCCAACCCCGGGCTCATGGTCGTGGTCGACGCCGACACGGGCTACGGCAACCCCCTCAACACCGTCCGCACCGTGGAGCTCTGGGAGCAGGCCGGCGCCGCCGGCATGTTCGTCGAGGACCAGGTGTGGCCCAAGCGGTGCGGTCACATGGCCGGCAAGCAAGTCATCGACCGCGACGACTGGTTGGCCAAGTTGCGTGCTGCGGTCGACACGGCAGCGCGCCACACCGACGGGTTGCACGTGACGGCGCGCACCGACGCGCGTGCGGCGGTCTCGTTGGCCGACGCGCTGGACCGCGCACGCGCGGCCCGCGACACGGGTGTCGACGCCTTGTTCGTGGAGGCACCGGAGAGCATCTCCGAACTGGAGCAAATCGCGACTGCGCTGCCGGACATCACGCTGGTGGCGAACATGGTGGAGACCGGACGCACTCCCCTGCTCACGCCGGCGGACTTGGCCGACCTTGGTTTCCGCCTGATCGTGTCGCCGCTGTCCGTCCTCTTCGCGACGGTGAAGGCCGCACAGGAGGGACTGAGTACCCTGCGCACCGAGGGGACGATGCGCGACCACCTGGACCAGTTGGTCGGGTTCGAGGAGTTCACCGAGCTTGTCAACCTGCCGCGCCACCGCGATCTGGAAGCGACCTACGCACGCAAGGACGCGTCGTCGTGAAGGGCGACACCGCAACTCGACGTGCGCTCATCGCCCTCGAGGGCTTCACTGCGCTCGGCGCAATCATCGGGGCGATCGGCCTCATCGTGGACGGCGATGGTTTCATGGGTCACACGGTCGACATCGACGACATACCGATGCACAGTTGGCCACTGGCGGGCGTCGTTCTGCTGGTTCTCAACGGCTTCGTACCGGCCGTCGCGTTGACGGCCGAGGTTCGACGCCACCAGCGGGCCGACATGCTGCATGGGTTGGTAGGTGTCACGCTCATGGGCTGGATCGCCGTCCAGGTCGCGTTCATCGGCCTGGTCTTCGCGCTGCAGCCGCTGATGTTCCTGGTCGGTGCAGCAATCCTTGGGCTCGCAGCCAGGCGGCGCGGCCGCAGGTCGTGAACCTGCACGTGCGGCACGCTCTGGCGCTCACTCTTCGCTCACACATGCAGGCGATGATCACCGCATGAGCATCGCTCGGGTCCGTTCCGTCTTCTCCTTCGTCACGCTGTGCCTGTTAGCAGCATCTTGTTCCGAGGCCCCCTCGGAACTGCCAACCAGCACACCGGGTTCCACCGCCGGCGACAGCGCGACCACTGTCACCCACACTGAGTGCAGCACCGAGCCGAGCAGGGAGGAAGAGGTTCAGTACACCTCGATCGACGGTGTCGACCCGGACCTCACCAGCCTCGACATCTACCTGCCGGCCGGTTGCGAACCCGCTCCTGTCGTGATCTGGGTGCACGGAGGCGGCTGGCGGCGCGGTGACAAGGTGCGGTCCGTCGGCAACAAGGCGCAGATGGTGAACGACCTCGGTGCTGCGCTCGTGTCGGTGAACTACCGGCTGTCCACGACCGGCTCGGGTGTGAAGTGGCCGGACCACGGCAACGACGTGGCCGCGGCGATCGCGTGGGTGCAGGCTCATGGCGCGGAACACGGTCTGGACCCGACGCGGCTGACGTTGATGGGGCACTCTGCCGGTGGTCACCTGGTGTCGATCGTCGTCGTCGACCCCGCGTTGCTCGAGGCAGCGGGCTCGTCCGCCGACACAGTCGCGTGCGTCGTCGCGCTCGACAGCGCGTCGTACGACTTGGCCGGCAGCCCTGCGGAAGAGTCAGGACTGGTGCCCAACGCCTTCGGCACGGACCCGGAGGTCGTCGCCGACGCGTCACCGCAGATCCAAGTGGAACGCAATGGCGCGCCATCGGCGGAGTTCCTCGTCGTCACCCGCGGCAGCGACGGGCGGGTGGCCGGCGCGCAACGGTTCGTCGATGCGCTCAACGGTGGTGGCGGTACGGCGACATTGGCACTCGCCCGGCCGTACTCGCACGAAGAGGTGAGCAGCGAACTCGGCGACCCGGGCGACGACATCGTGACCCCGGCCGTACGCGACTTCCTCCTCGGCTGCCTCGGCTGACCCACCCCGGCCCGACACGCGGCCGCGACGACCACCGGGTACGGTGCTCTCATGACGGCGCGGACCAAGTTCTCCTCCCTCGTTCCTCTTATCGCGGTGGCCGCACTTGCCGCGGCGTGCTCCGACGGTGGCGTGTCCGTTCGCGACCGCACCGACTCCACGGGGTCCGCCACGCCCACCACCGGCGGCGCCGTCACCGGCGCGTTCGACCCGGGTCCCATCGAGTGGGGCACCTGCACCGACGACCTCGTCACCGAGGACGTCATGGAGTGCGCCACCATGACCGTGCCGCTGGACTACTCCGCACCCGACGGCGACACCATCGACATCGCGCTCGTGCGTGCCCCGGCCTCCAGCGACCGCGAAGGTGCCGTCCTGTTCAACCCTGGTGGCCCTGGCGGTTCAGGGTTCTCCCCGATCGCGATCAACGGCACGTACCTGCAATCCGCGTTGGGTCTCGAGCACTTCGACCTCGTGGGTTTCGACCCACGGGGCGTGGATCGCAGCGGTGGCATCAAGTGTGTGGACGATGCCTACATGGACGAGCACGCGTTCATCGATGACACCCCGGACACGCCGGAGGAGCAAGCCCTCTACGACGACGACTCATCGTTCGACGACGCGTGCACGGCGAAGTACGGCGACACGCTGCGCCAGTACTCCACGGAGAACACTGCCCGCGACATGGACGCGATTCGCGTGGGTCTCGGCGATCAGCAGATCACCTACCTCGGCATCAGCTACGGCACCTACCTCGGTGGCGTGTACGCCACGTTGTTCCCCGACAACGTGCGCGCGATGGTGCTGGACAGCGCCTACGAGCCGAACGGTGACACAGTGGAGGAGCAGTACCTCACGCAACTGGTCGGCTTCGAGAACGCGTTCAACGACTGGGCCGCATGGTGCGAGAGCGACGAAGTGTGCGAGTTCCACGCCGCCGACGTCGGCAAGCGCTGGGATGCGCTGCGAGTTCAGCTGGACGAGCACCCGCTGACCGCTGATGACGGCCGCGAGATCAACCAGGCCACCCTCGACACCGCCACCAGCTCGGCGCTGTACTCGAAGAGCGAGTGGCCGGCGCTGGGCGCAGCATTGGCCACGGCCGAGAACGGCGACGGTGCACAGCTGATCGCGATGGCGGACGCCTACAACGGTCGCAACGACGACGGCACGTGGGACAGCCTGTTCCAGTCCTTCGGTGTCATCCGCTGCGCTAGCGGTATCACCACGCAAGCGGCGGATGACCCCGAGGCGCTGCTGCAGAAGATCCACGAGCAGGCCCCGCGGTTCGGCGCCGACGTCACCCTCGACGACCTGGTGGCGACTGACGACGGCGACATCGACGGCTGCAGCACGCTGACCGGCGCCGTACAGCCAGTGGAGCTGGGCTACGAGGGCGACGGCCCGATCGTGGTCATCGGCGGCACGAACGACCCGGCCACCCCCATCCGCTGGGCCGAGGAGATGACGGCCGAGATGGGGCCCAGTGCCCGCATGGTGACCTTCACCGGCGAGGGCCACGGGCAACTGCTGTCCAGCACCTGCGTCACCGACATCGAGGCGGCACTGCTCGCCGATCTCACCCTGCCCGACGACGGCACCGTGTGCGACCCCGACCCGGTGATCGAGCGGCCCGACTGGTTCGGTGACATCCCGATTCCTGCTGGCATCGACGCCGAAGTCGTCTCGCTGCCCGCGGTCAACGCGGCGCTCGGGCTCACCGACACCACCGCCTACGGCGAGCTGCACCTGACCTCCTTGTCGGCCGCCGATGCAGCCGACGCGTTGGACGCGGCACTGAAGGACGCCGGCTTCAGCTCGTTGGGCAGCCAGGACATCGGCATCGACGACAGCATCGACGTCGCCTACTCGGCACCCGACGGGGGCCTGCTGCTGGTGCTGCTGTTCGGCCCGCGAGCGTGGGACGACGACCAGTTGTCATCCGCCAAGGACGTGGTGCCCGAGGGCAAGACCGTGGTGCTGTTCGCCTACGTGGAGGGCTGAGTCAGGCCACCCGACCATGGGCCACGCCAGCAGCAGCCGTCAGCGAACCGACTGCTGACCACAGCTCGCTGCGGACACGATCCGCCGCCGGCGACTGCAACCGGTTGGCCACGACCACGCCCTCGATCATGTCGCCGAGGACAGCCAACCACGGCCGACCTTTCAGCTGCACCGCCACGACCGCCCGCCCACCTTCCAGCCGGCGCACCGAACGATCGACCCCCACGATCCGCGGCGGGCAGCGGTAGCTGGGCGCCACCAGGCCCCGGCGCCGCGCCTCGCGCGCCAACAAGCGTGCGGCTTCGGCGAAGTCGAGCGCTGATTGGTTGGCGGCCATGTCTGGATGATGACAGGTACCTGTGACAGGGTTTCCTCGTGGACCAGTTGACCCCCGCCCAGCAGCGCACGCTGACGCTGTTGCGCAGGGACACCGAACCGCTCGTGTTCGACCCGGCGTTCGTCGACCAGTTGGTCACCACGGCCACCGAAGCAGTCGCCGACCTGTCCGCCCGTCTCGGTGGCGAGCGCCTGTGGGTCAGCAAGAACCGTCTCTCGGGGATGCACGGGTGCGAAGTCCGCTACTTGGCCCCGGACGACTTCGAGTGGACCCCTGCCAGCGCAGCCGGGTTCGTCGCGCACAAGGCGATCGAACTGGCCCAGTACTGGCGTGGCGAGCTGACCCCGATGGACGCGGTCGACGAGGCGCTGGCTCGCCTCGTGGACCAGGCCGACGGGCGCGGCGCCTACGTGGCCGGGCTCACCGACGGG
>CAZREK010000203.1:0-4943 GCA_964598965.1 uncultured Bifidobacterium sp.
CGTCCTGCGGGGTCTCGCAGTTCAGCACCTTGGCCAGGATGCGCGCAGAGGTGGTCTTGCCCGTGCCGCGCGGGCCGGAGAACAGGTACGCCTGCCCTTCGCGGTGGTTGATCACTGCGTTGCGCAGGGCGCGCACGACGTGCTCTTGCCCCTTCACCTCGCTGAAGCGGCGCGGGCGGTAGCGGCGGTAGAGCGACTGAGTGGCCATCGGTGCGACTCTACCCATGGGGTGCGACACCGGTGGTCGTGATCACCCACGACGAAGGTCGGTACGCATGAAGGCGTCTGACCCGGCTGACCTGGCTAGCGTTGTTGCGAACTCATGAAGAACCGGCCGTTCGCCCGCCCAGCCCTCGGCTGGCTCCTCCCACTGACCGTCGTCGGGTTGGTGGGTTCTCTGTGGGCACCCACGGCACATGCGGAAGCGACGGTGACCGCGGCCTCACCAGCGCCGGACAGCACGGTCGATGCGTCGCCCACCCAGATCGACATCACGTTCAGTGAGCAGATCGGGCCGCTCAACAGTGTGGGGCTCACCTGCGGCGACGCCGGCACGGTGGTGCAGTTGGGAACGCCCACGCGCCTCGCCGACGGCGTGTCGCTGAGCGTGCCGCTGGTCAGCGTCGCCCCGGCGGGCACGTGCACCGTGGCCTGGACCGCCACCTCCGCGGACGGTCAGCCGAACGGCGCGGGCAGCTTCAGCTTCACCATCACGGGAAGTGGCACTGCCACCGGTTCCACGATCGCCGGTCAGACGGACGGCTCCACGCCCGGCACCACCACCGCCCCCGCCCAGCAGGACGACACCACCGAGACCCCGGTGCCCGACACCAGCGGTGGGCCGCTGGCGTTGTTCCGGATGCTCAGCAACTTCGGCGTCGCCATCCTGTTCGGTTCGCTGGTCGTCATCGCCATCGCCTGGCCGGAGGGCATCGAATACATCATCACGGTGCGCTTCCTGCGCAGCGCGTGGATCGCGACGATGGTGTGCACCTTCTTCTTCGTCGCCGCGATCGCCGGTGCGGTGTCCGGTAAGGGGTTCGGTGCCGGTGTCGTCCCCACGGCCTGGGGCGACCTGTTCGAGACCACCTCCGGCAAGGCCGCCTTCCTCCGCCTGGCGTTCGTCGCTGCCACCTCGTTCGCGGTGCTGCGTCCCGAGCGGATCATCGACCCCAGCGCGCAGTTCCCGGCGCTGGTGCCGCCCGGCCTCGCCGTCGCCACGGTCGCCTTCAGCCGCGAGACCTTCGAGATGATCGACTTCGGCGCGGGTGTGGTGCACGCACTGGCGATGGCGTTGTGGTTCGGCGGCCTGGTGCTGCTCACCCGAGTCGTCCTGGCGGGTCCGGGCGAGGAAGACCTCGTGCACGCGGTGCGCGGCTTTGCTCGCATCTCCACTCCGGCGCTGTGGGCCACGGTCGCCACCGGTGCGATCCAGATGTTCCGCCTGGACCGAGGCGCGCTGGGCACCAGCCACGGTCTGATGGTCATCTTCAAGGTGCTGGTGGTGGCGTTGATGGTGCTGGTCGCGGTGGCAGCCCGCCAGTTCATCACCCATCGCCTCAGCCGCGTCGATGTCATGACCGCACCACTGGCCATGCGCCTGCGTCGCGCGTTGGGCATCGAGGCCATGTTGGGTGTCGCGGTCATCGGCATCACCGGTGTCCTGCTCACCATGGCGCCCCCCGGTCTCAGCCCGGCACCGCTGCCGGAGCTGGACCTCGGTGTCGTCCACGTGTTCCGCAACGAGCAGTTGGGTGTGGAGGCGTCGGTGGCCTTCAGCGAGAAGGTCGGCCTCAACGCCGTGCGCATCGAGCTGATCACCGTCCCGCCCACCGGCATCACCGGCCTGCAGGTGGACTTCGTGCCGCCGGAGGGTGCCGCCGTCAGCGGGATGACGATCACGGTGCCGATCACGGCCCCCGGCGCTGCGGAGCTGCGCAAGTCCAGCAACTTCCACCTCGACGTCGCCGGCGCGTGGACCGTCCGCGTCCGCACCGGCGACCAGATCGTCGCCAGCGAAACCGTGCAGGTCAACGAGCCGACCACGATCGTCACCGTGCTGGAGAACAGCGGCAGCACACCCGGCGGCACCAGCACCACGACGACGCTGGCCACCGCGGCCACCGGCTGAGGTCAGCCGCCGACCAACCTGCTGAAGGGCACGGGGGTGGCGACCTCCAGTTGGCTGTAGGTGCACGACGACGGTTCGCGATCCGTCCGCCAACGCAGGAACTGCGAACCATGGCGGAAGCGCCCCTCCTGCAGTTGCCCGAACGTCACTTCTGCCACACGCTCCACGCGTAGCGGCACCCACCCGAGGTCCTTGCCGGCGTTCCAGCGGCTGCCGCCACCCGGCATGCGCTGACCACCTTCGGTCGCCTGCTGCATCCATTCGGCCCACTCGCGCCACGGGTGACCGTCCAACGCGTCGTGCGTCAGCGGCTCGAGTTCCACCATCAGTTCGGCGCGGCGCTTGACCGTGAACGAGGCGGCCACGCCCACGTGATGCAGGCGACCGGTCTCGTCGTACAGGCCCAGCAGCAGCGAGCCGACTCCCTTGCCGTCCTTGTGCACCCGGTAGCCGGCGATCACACAGTCGGCCGTGCGGCGGTGCTTCACCTTCACCATCGTCCGCTTGTCCGGTGTGTACGGGTCGCTCAGCCGTTTGGCCACCACCCCGTCCAGGCCGGCACCCTCGCACTCCACGAACCAGCGTGACGCTTGCTGATGATCGGTCGTCGATGGGCACATGTGCAGTGGCGCGGTCGCACCGGCCATCAGGGCCTCCAGCCGCGCGTGACGCACCGACAGGGGTTCGTTCATCAGGTCCCGGCCGCCTTCGCCCAGTAGGTCGAAGGCGACGAACGAGGCGGGTGTCTCCGCGGACAGGCGCCGTACACGCGATTCCGCAGGGTGGATGCGTTGCAGCAGCGCATCGAAGTCCAGACCGCGATCGTCCGCGGCCGGCAGCACGATCTCGCCGTCGATGACACACCCATCGGGCAGTTGGTCGCGCAGCGGCCCGAGAAGCTCGGGGAAGTAGCGGGTGAAGGGGCGCTCGTTACGGCTGGTCAGCTCCACCGTGTCGCCGTCGCGCACCACGATGCACCGGAAGCCGTCCCACTTCGGTTCGTACAGCCAGCCATCACCCTCGGGGATGTCGTCGCTGAGCTTGGCCAGCATCGGGGCGATCGGTTCGCGCACGCACTCATCTTGCCCGCCCGCGCACGTCCGCCGGGCGGAGGTGCATGTGGAGGGGGTGCCTGCGGGCCATTAGGGTTGGCTGCCGTGACAGCAGACCCCATGGCCGACAAGCTCCGCGACCTGCAGGAACGACGCCAGCAGGCGTACAACGCCGGTTCCCCCCGCTCGGTGGAGCGCCAGCACGAGAAGGGCAAGATGCTGGCCCGCGAGCGCATCGACGTGCTGCTCGACCCGGGCAGCTTCCAGGAACTCGACCTGCTCGCCCGTCACCGTGCGCAGGCCGCCGGGCTGGAGGAGCGCCCCTACACCGACGGCGTCATCACCGGCTGGGGCACCATCGACGGTCGCAAGGTGTTCGTCTTCAGCCAGGACTTCACCGTGTTCGGTGGCGCGCTGGGCGAAGTGTTCGCGGAGAAGATCCACAAGCTGATGGATCTCGCGCTGAAGGTCGGCGCCCCGGTCATCGGGCTCAACGACGGCGCCGGCGCCCGCATCCAGGAAGGTGTGGTCAGCCTCGCCAGCTACGGCGGCATCTTCTACCGCAACGTGCTGTCCAGCGGTGTGGTGCCGCAGATCTCCGTCATCCTCGGCCCCTGCGCCGGTGGTGCGGTGTACAGCCCGGCGATGACCGACTTCATCTTTATGGTGCGCGAGAGCAGCCACATGTTCATCACCGGGCCCGACGTGGTGAAGACGGTGACGGGCGAGGAAGTCACGCTCGAAGAACTGGGCGGCGCGATGAGCCACGCCAGCAAGTCCGGCGTCGCAACGTTCGTCAGCGCGGATGAGAAGGCCTGCCTGGAGGACGTGCGCTTCCTGCTGTCGTTCCTGCCGGCCAACAACCTGGAGGAGCCGCCGGTCACCGACACCGGTGACGACCCGGATCGCCTCTGCGAGAGCCTGCGCACGATTCTGCCGCCCTCGCCGAACCAGCCGTACGACATGAAGAAGGTCATCAAGGAAGTCGTCGACGACGCCGAGTTCTTCGAGTACTTCCCGCACTGGGCGAAGAGCATCGTGTGCGGCTTCAGCCGCATCGACGGTCGCCCCGTCGGCATCGTCGGCAACCAGCCGATGATGCTCGCCGGCGTACTCGACATCGAGAGCAGCGAGAAGGCCGCACGCTTCGTGCGCACCTGCGACGCGTTCAACATTCCGCTGGTCACCTTCGTCGACGTGCCCGGCTTCCTGCCCGGCGTGGACCAGGAGTACGGCGGCATCATCCGCCACGGCGCGAAGCTGCTGTACGCCTACTGCGAGGCCACCGTGCCGCGCATCCAGATCATCACCCGCAAGGCCTACGGCGGCGCATATGTCGTGATGAACTCCAAGAGCATCGGCGCCGACCTCGCCTACGCGTGGCCCACCGCCGAGCTGGCCGTGATGGGTCCCAACGGTGCCGTCGAGATCGTGTACCGCCGCGAACTGCAACAGGCCGCCGACCCGGTGGCCCGTCGCGCCGAGCTGGTGGAGGAGTACACGGAGAAGTACGCCAACCCGTACAACGCGGCCGAGCGTGGCTACATCGACGACGTCATCGACCCCGCCGAGACCCGCCAGAAGATCGTCGCCGGCTTGCGCATGCTGCGCAGCAAGCGCGAAGAACTGCCCCAGCGCAAACACGGCAACGTGCCGCTGTGAACACCGAGATCTCGCCCACGCCGACGGACGAGGAAGCGGCTGCCGTCATCGCCGCAGCGCACGCGTTGTGGCCGCGCCCGGTGGCCTACGACGACTCG
>CAZREK010000204.1:0-4939 GCA_964598965.1 uncultured Bifidobacterium sp.
GGTGCGGTGCGCGCCTTCTGGTCCACGATGCAGCGCGGGCCCTCGCCGGCGAACAACGTGACCGTGTTGTCGGTGGGCGCGAAGCCGCGGCTGACGGACAGCGAGGTGAACGGCGAGCTGTCCTCGAGCTCGGGGAAGCAGAAGCCCACCTTGCCCGGGTTGCCGTGCGTGGCGCGGTCCACCTCACCCGGTCGACCGCCACCCACGTTGCGCACCACCAACTGCAACGCCCGCCCGATGGTGAGGTTGGCGCGGTTGCCCTGCCCTAACACATTGCCGGCACCGTTCATCCCGATGGCGCGCGTGCCCGGCCCATTACAGATGACCACCGGCCCCACCGGCATGGTGGTGGCCAACACACCGTGCACGTTGAACTCATCGGTGCACGCGGCCTCGACCGCGGCGATCACCCACGGCAGGTACTCGGGCAGGCAGCCGGCCATCACTGCGTTGACCGCGATCTTCTCCACGGTCACTTCCACCAGGTCGGGTGGCACCACGGCCACCACGTCCTGCGGGTCACGGGTGGTGCCGGTCAGCATGCGCATCACACGCTCGGGCGTGGGCGGCACCACGGGAAGGCCGTCGGTGAAGCCCAGGTCGAACAGCGCCTCGTACTCGTCCTCCGCCTCGGCAACTTCGATGTGCCTCGACTTCAACGCTCGCCCGCCGAATGTCGCGGCCAAGCGGTCGACGATGTCGGGGTCTACCGACATGGAGCCACACCCGGGCCGGAAGGCGGGCAGATCGTCACCGAGGTCGGCAATGCCGGTGAGTGCGCGCCAGTCGTCGCGCAACCAGCCCACCGTGCGCTGCGACTCCACGCCGTCGCGCACCACTATCAACGTGGGCACGGTCTCGATGTCGTGATGCCAGCTGAGCGACAGGTCGTGGTCGTGCAGAGCGGTGGCCGCGGCAGGGAAAGCAGGATCGTCCTGGGTGATGACGGTGAGCGTGGTTGCTCCCGCCAGCTGCGGCAACAGCGGTGCGACCATGCGGCAGGTTTCGCACTCGCGCTTCAGGACCACCACCAACCCTTCCGGCAAGGCAGGTGCACCGAGGCGAGTCACGCGTCGGATCGTACTTGTTGGCCCAAACTCAGTCGGGCCGTTCGTAACCGATCAGCCAGCGCACGCCGAAGCGGTCCACCAGTTGGCCGTCGGCCGCACCCCACGGCTTGACCTCCAGCGGCTCCAGCACGGTGCCGCGCTCGGCGAGCCGGTCGAACCAGCCGTGCAAGGTCGTCGGGTCTGCGGCGCCCAGCAGCGAGAACATCAAACCCTCCACTTTCACGGTCGCCTCCCCCGGCGCCGCATCTGCGCCGAACAGATCCACGTCGCCGTGCAGCAAGCCATGCGCGATCAACTCGGCCGGCCCGTCGTCGCGGGAGAACTCGCCGAAGGTGTGCAGGGTCAGCTGGCCGCCGAAGACGTCGCGGTAGAACGTCAGCGCCTCGCGCGCTGTTCCAGGGAAGATGATGTACGGAGCCGGTGCTGCCATGGCCCGATGCTATGACCAACTGACCGGCCGCCCGACCGGAGGCGCGGGGTCAGGTGGCGGACAGGCCGCCGCTCTCCGTTCCTGGTACAGGTGTTGCGTCGTCGCGGCGTCGGTAGAACTCGAGCGCGAAGGTGGCTGGTGCATCGAAGTCGACATGGTGCAGCCGACCAGGAGGGATCACCAGCGACTGGCCGCCCGTGATGCGCAGCACGTGATCCGGCTCGTCCTCGAACACGAAGGCGAGCGTTCCCGTGTGCACCAGCAGGCGCGCCCACACGTCGTCAGCAACTCGATGCGCTCGCCGCAGGCCGGCCGGATGGTGCTCGTGGTCGAAGGTGTCGGTCGTGCGGACGTACTCCAGCCCGGCAGGAAGTTGGTCGGTCATGACGACTCCTTGGTCAGGCCCGTGTCAGCGAGCTCGCATGCGCTCGGCTTTGACTACCTCGTCAGCGCCGCTTGGAAAGTTGCCCAGGCTGCTGCGTACTTGGCGATGGCCGCTTCGTCGAGCTGGTGGAACTCGAGGCCGTTGATGAGGTCCTTCTCCGTCGGCACGCAGTTCTGCAGCTGCTCGGGCACGTACCCCTGGGACACCAGGTACTCGCCGTCGAGTTGGCTGATCGCCGGCAAGTAACCGAGCCAGCTGAAGTTCTTCTCCGCGACCGCGTTGTCGAGTAGGTAGTTGATGTAGAGGTGCGCAAGGACCGGGTTCTCCGCGTTGGAGGCGACGGCCATGTTGTCGTTGTTGACCAGGTACTGATGCGACGGCGGGTGCCAGAAGCCGAGCACGCTGGGATCGGTGCCTGCCGGCATGTAGTTGATCGCACCGGTGATCATGTCCGCGCTCCACGTCTGCGCGATCGCCGTGCGCCCCGCTGGGATGTCTTTGTAGGCGTCGATGCTGACGCGCACGTTGACCAGGTCGATCAACTCCTCGAGGTCGGCGATCGACTGGTCGATCATCACCGGGTCGACCGTGTCCACGATCATCTGACCGCGGCGCAGCAGGGCCATCGAGACCGCCTCACGCGCATCGTCGATGATCGACACCTGCCCCTTGAAGCCGGTGGCCTGCCACAGTGCATCCCAACCCTGCTCTTCCACCTGTGCAGGATCGATCATGTCGGCGCGGTAACTGATGCCCGTGCCGAAGAAGGTGTACGGGACGGTGTAGACCGCGCCCGGGTCGTACCAGGGGTCGACGAAACCAGCGATGAGGTTGCTGCGATTGTCGAGGTAGCCGCGAGTGAGCGGCAACAGGTGGCCGCCGGCGACGAGGTCGGGAACCGAGTAGTTGGCGATCGAGTGGAGGACATCGGTCTTGACCTCGCCCGACACGATCTTGGCCACTGCTTCGTCGTTGCTGGTGAAGGTGATGATCTCCACTTTCACGCCGTACTTCGCCTCGAAGTCTGCGATCACCTCCGGCGACACGTAGTCCACGTAGTTGTAGATCCGCAGCGGACCCTTCTCCGGGTTCAGCCCACTGCGAATGGGGTCGCTCCGCGTGGAGGGCCCGTCATCCCCACCGCACGCCTGCAGCAACGGCACGCCGGTGCCGAGTAGCAACCCGAGCCTGGCCGACTGACCAAGGAAATCGCGACGGGACCTCTGCATGTGTGCCCTCCCCGTGGGTGTTTCGGCGAACCGTAGTCGGTTTGCCGGCGCACCGATTACATGTGCTGCCCAGTGTCAGGCGAGCAGTTCCTCCAGCTGCGCGAACGACTCTTCCATTGCCTCGGCTGCGCCGGTGCCGGCCGCGTCGAGCGCTTCCTTCGAGGGGTACATCTCGCTGACCACCACACGGGTCTGGCCGTCGTGTTCCTCGAAGGTGACGGTGGTGACCGAGCCGTCCTCGCCACCTTCCTCGTTGGTCCACACGATGCGCGACGGCGGCGTGACCTCGAGGTAGCGACCGTAGAAGTCCATGCCCTCGCCGAAGTTCAGGCGGTAGCGGCCCCCGGGGCGCACGTCCATCTCGCAGTCGTGCAGCGTGATGCCCAGCGACCGGGGCACCCACCACTGGCGGAACAGCTCAGGCTGCGACCAGGCCTGGAACACCAACCGTGCGGGCGCGTCGAACCAGCGGGTGACCACCACTTCGCGATCCGATGTGCGCTGCACGGTGGTGCGTGTCGTGCTGGCCTCCTCGCTACCTCTGCTTGCGTCCACCCTGTTGCTCCTTCCGTTTTAGGTCTGCGACCACGTTGTCCAGCTGGCGGAACCGTTCGTCCCACAGCCGGTGGTACCGATCGATCCAGGCCTCCACCTCGTCCAGCCGGCGCGCGCCCACACGGCAGTAGCGCACCCGGCCGATCTTCTCGGTGACGACGAGGCCCGCGTCCTCCAGCACACCGACGTGCTTACGCATGCCGGTGAGCGTCATGTCGAAGCGCTCGGCCAGGTCGGTGATCGAGCACTCTGCACGACCGAGCTGCTCGAGCACACCGCGACGAGTGCCGTCAGCCAGAGCGGCGAAGGCAACGTCGAGCACAGACGACTGATACTGAACCATATAGTTCAGTATAGTGACCTGCTGCTGTAGCGCAAGCTCGCGGCGAGTTCGTCACGATGCAGTGGCAGGCTGGAACAGCTCGACGAAGTTGCCGGCAGGGTCGACGGCCAGAACCTGTGAGCCGCCCGGACCGGTGACGATGTCGTTGCGGAACCTGACGCCCGACGAGCTCAAGCGCGCGACTTCTGCTTCGAGGTCGTCGACGATCAGATGTATCCGGTTCCAACCACCGGGGCAAGGCCGCTCGCCGTCGGCCATCGCACGCCCAGCCGAACTGAGCGGGCCCGACAGGAGCAAGCGCAAGTTGCCCCTGGTGACGTCGGCGAACGCCGGGCTGGAGATGCCGACGGTGAAGCCGAAGTGGGTGGTGTAGAAGTCAACGCACGCTGCAACGTCGTCGACGAGGTAGCGAACGTTCACGATCTCGGTGTCAGCCATGTGCGTCCTTCCAGAAAGTCGGGTTCGTAGTCGGAGCTATGTCGACCGTACCCGTTTCTGCGGGCCGTCGAGATCCGGGTCAGGCGAGGAGGGCAAGGTCGCGGCGGATGTAGCGCAGGTGGGCCCATTCTTCTTCGAGGATCACGCGCACGCAGTCGCCGACGGTGGGGTGCCAGTCGTCGCCGCCCCACGGGTTGTCGCGCTGCTCGGCCAGTAGCTCGGGCGTGGCGCCGGCCAGGAAGTCGGTGACCATCTGCTGGCGCTCCGCGCGCACCTCCAGGATCTCCTCCCACGTGGGCGTGTCGGCACGGAAGATGGACATGTCGAAGCCCATCTGTGCGGCACCGGTGAAGATCAGGCCGATCTCGTGCAGCGGCTGCGCAACGCGCATGATCCCGCCGCGCAACCAGGCGTCGGTGGCCAGCACCAAGTGACGCAGGGTCTGCGCCAGCGACCACTCGTCTTGCACGTGCGCGTCGACCTTGTCCG
>CAZREK010000205.1:0-4908 GCA_964598965.1 uncultured Bifidobacterium sp.
TCGAGGCCCACTACGCGCAGTTCGGCGACAAGCTGCCGGACGCGCTGAAGGCGCTGCTGGCCGGCCTGGGCGCCGCGCTCTGACGAGTCAGACGCAGCGGCCGAACGACGACACGGAGTAATCCAGGCGGTCGGCGTCGACCTTGTGCAGCAGCACGACGTCGGCGTCGGCCGCCATGAACGCCCACGAACCCTTGGCGATGCACGTGAGTTCTTCGATCACGGCGGTGTCGCCGGACTTCAGCCCGGCCACCACGATGACCGCGCCGTCACTGGTGAACCCGGCGGTCGGCTGGCGACCGTCCCAGTCGCCCGGCTGATCGACGGTGGACACCTGGTCACCGAAGGTCACCTTCCACGTGCCGTCCTTCAGGTCGGCGATCACCACCTGGCCGGGGAACTCGTGGCTGCACCAGTAGCAGTCACCCTCCACCCACGTGCCATCGGTGAGCGTGTACTGCGACTCGTCGATCACCACGGTGTCGTCGATGACGTACACCCGATGATCGTCCAGCACCGAGACCGCATCGACAGGGGGCGACTCGATCTCGCCACCGGGGCCGAACTTCGCCAGCCGGTACTTGTCGCCGTCCTGCACCAGGACCAGTTCGCCGTCGTCGGCCACCCAGGCGTCGGCAGCGGCCGGCAGGACGACCTTGGCGACGGTGATGCCGGAGATGTCGCGGGTCGGCGGCTCGGTGTCGCGCATCGCCAGGATCGCTGCGGTCACGGCCACGGCGACCAGCAGTCCGGTGAGCATTCCCAGACCAAGCTTGCCCTGAGTGGTCATGCGGCTCATCGGGTGGTCGCGATCAACATCGCGCGGATGCCGAGGCCCATCACGAACAGGCTGCCCAACCCGTACAGCAGGTACAGGCGGTGCTTCATCTGGATGCGGTAGCTGTAGATGATGGCCACGGCGATGATCGCCACGAACCCGTAGAACGCATGAAACTGCGGCAGGGGCACCTTGTAGCGACCCACGAGGATGGCCCCGAGGGTGACCTGCACGAACACCGTGGACTCGGCGAGACCGATGAACCACCACAGCGCACGGGTGCGCAACGGGGTGAGCCAGTTGGCCGCGAGCGCCCACAGGCCGGCGAGACCGTTGCCGATGATCACCACCCACGCCCAACCGTGATGGATGTTCAGCGTGGTTTGCAGTCCGCTGGCGAGCACCCGGTGGAGGCTACTCCCCGCAACCCCAACCACCCACGAAGGAGATGATCGTGTCGTCGCCGCTGGTGCCCGTGAGGAACCCCATCAAACCGTCCTGGATGAAGAACGACGGACCGGACAACTCGTCGGCCCCGTTCACCAGCACGCCGGGATAGACGGCCTTGAGGTTGTCGACCGAATCGCCCACGCCGATGCCACCCTCGGTCTCCAGCCCGTACGGGTTCATCACCGTGTCGGCGGCCGGCCCGTACGAATAGCCGGCGAAGTGCCGGTACCCGCTGCCCGCGGGCGAATCGTCGGAGAACGTCAGCATCAGATCGTCCCAACGCACGAACCGCACCTCCGAACCCGAACACGTGTGACCGGACGCGAACGGATCGATCCAGCCGGAGTCGTCGCTGGGATCACCGAGGATCGCCCGCACGTAAGCCAGCACACCGGAGTCGCCGGCACCGAACAACGCATTGCCCAGACCTTCCGCCGACAGTTCCAGCCCGGTGACCGCCGGCGGCATGGTGGTGGTCGTGCTGCTGGTGGTGGAGCTGGACGTGGAGGAGCTGGACTCTGGCGTCGTGCTGTCCGGCACGGAGGTGGTGGTGACCGTCACCAACGGCCACGAAGTGGTGGTGGCACCACCCGACCCGTCACTGCCGCATGCAGCGACCAGTGAGGGCACAGCGACCGAAAGGGCGAGAAGGGCTACACGCGTCCGCATGTGGCGATTCTGCCAGCCCGTCAGCGGATCAAGGTGTCGGCCTCGTGCCCACCCTCGATCAGGGTGAGCCCGCCCAGCCCGGTCTCCACCACGGTCACCGAGCAGTTGTCCAGGCTGCGGATCACCAGCCGGTCGTCACCGGTGGCCGCACCGATGACCGCGTTGATCGCGATGAAATGGCTGCACACCACGGTGTCCGTCGGCAGCGCCGCCACGGCAGCGACCACACCGTCACGGAAGCCCGTGTACCGCGACCCGAGGTCGGCCCAGTTGCCGGCCATCGCTGTGCGCAGCCAGTCCACACGGTCGGCCATGGCGACACCCTCCGGCGAGGGGATCTCGGCCACCAACGGCTCGATGCGGGCAGGCGTACCCCACACCGCCGCCAGCGCCTCGGCCGTCTGCCGGCAGCGCAGCAGTGGCGAGGCCACCAACGTCAGCGGTCCCAAGGGTCCAAGGCGCGCGGCCATCGCTGCAGCCTGCTCGCGGCCCAACTCGTCGAGGCCCGGGTCGGGGTCGGTGTCCCAACCGGCTGCGGCGCGCCCGTGACGCACCAAGTACACGCGACTCACTCGAACAGCCAGCCCTCGCGCAGCGGGTGCGACGCGCCCTTGCGGGTGAACCACTCCGTCCCGAAGGCGAACGCGAAGGCTTCGTCGGGCAGCGACATGAAGAACCCGGCATCGGTGACCTGGCTGCGATGGCAGGCGATGGAGGCCTTCTTGCGCATCACGTACTGACTGACGTCGACGGCGTGGGTGAGCTCGGCCTCGGGGGTGCCCATCGGGTTGCCGTCATCGGCCGGGTCGTCGGGGTCCCACTCCTCGCCCTCCGGCTGCGGGTTCACGCCCATCCGCTTGGCCTCGTCGAAGAAGCGCTTCATGGCGTCGCGGTTCATCGTCGCCTCGAACACGGCCGGCGTGCCTGCCAGCTCGGCGGCGCGATGCCCGACGGTGTGCACCTTGATGTGATCCGGGTGGCCGTAGTTGCCGTGCCAGTCGTACACCGTCAACACGTCGGCGTGCTCCTCACGCAGCACCGTCGCCAATCGCTCGGCCGCCTCGTCGATGGGGGCCTGGAAGAACGAGTGCTCGTGGTCGTTCTGCTCCCAGCCGGTCATGCCACTGTCGGCGTAGTCCAACCACACCACTCGGTGCACGCCCAACGTCTCTGCCGACCGCGCAGTCTCGGCCTGGCGGCGCTGCACCAGCGTCTCGCCGGGCGCGAGATCTTCGGGCACCTCACCGTGGTCGCCGTTGGTGGCCACCACCAACACCACTCGGTGCCCCTCCTCGGCGGCGCGGGCCATGCTGCCGCCCGTCATCATGCATTCGTCGTCGGGGTGCGCGTGGAAGCAGACCAGAGTGCCCATCGCCCCGAGGGTACCGACTTCAGGTGGAGCTCGCGACCGCCTTGGTCGCCAGCAATGCCTCGATGCGCTCGGCGGCAATGCCCCACTCGCCCAACACCTCGCGCGTGTGCTGGCCAGCGTGGGCGGGCAACGAGCCGATCTCGGCCGTCGTGCGCGAGAAGCGCGGTGCGGGGGCCGGCTGGGTGACGCCGGCAACCTGCACGTACGTGCCGCGCTCCACGTTGTGCGGGTGGCGCGCCGCCTCGGGCACCGTCAGTACGGGCGCGAAGCACACATCGGTGCCCTCCATCTCCGCGCACCACTCCGCGCGGGTCTTGCGCAGGAACACCTCGCGCAGGCGTTCCTTCAGGTGCACCCAGTTGGCCTTGTCGTGCTGGCGGGCGAACTCGGGGTCGTCGGTCAGGCCGGTGCGCGCCAACAACTCCTTGTAGAACTGCGGCTCGATCGAGCCGATCGACACGTACAGGCCGTCTGCGCACTCGAACACGTCGTAGAAGTGCGCGCCGGAGTCCAGCAGGTTGGTACCCGGATGGTCGAAGTCGTGCACCCCGAGGTTGTTCATCCCGCAGAAGAACGCCATCAGCGTGGCGGCACCGTCCACCATCGCGGTGTCCACCACCTGGCCCTTGCCGCTGCCTTTGGCCTCCAGCAGTGCACACACCACGCCGAAGGCCAGGAACATGCCGCCACCACCGAAGTCGCCCACCAGGTTCAGCGGGAACAAGGGCGCTTCACCTTCGCGGCGGATGTGCGCGAGTGCACCGGCCAGAGAGATGTAGTTGATGTCGTGACCCGCGGCCTGGGCGTAGGGGCCTTCCTGCCCCCAGCCGGTCATGCGCCCGTACACCAGGCGCGGGTTGCGCTGGAGGCACACGTCCGGGCCCAGGCCCAGTCGCTCCATCACGCCGGGGCGGAACCCCTCGATCAGGCCGTCGGCGTGCTCCACCAAGTCGAGCAGCAGCGCGACCCCTTCGGGGTTCTTCAGGTCGACAGCGATGTTGCGGCGACCGCGGAGCATCACGTCGCGGTGCGGCTCGGCAGGGGCGGGGCCCATCACCGACTGGGCGCGCTCCACGCGCACGACCTCGGCCCCCATGTCCGCCAGCAGCATCGCTGCGAACGGTCCCGGGCCGATGCCCGCCATCTCGATGATCTTGTATCCACTCAGCGGTCCAGCCATGCTCCGTTTCTAGTGGGACACGAGCGGCCACCACGAGCCGACGTAATCTGCCGCCATGACGATCTTCGGTGTCCACGTCGGCCTGCAACACACCTCGGTGGCCGAACTGCAGCAGGTGTGGCGACGGGTGGAAGACCTCGGCTTCGGCTGGATCAGCGTGTGGGACCACTTCTACGGCGCCACCGGCAAGCCCGATGACGCCGACTGCCTGGAGGCCGTGTCCATGCACACCGCGCTCGCGGCAACCACCAATCGGGTGGAGGTCGGCTGCCTGGTGTACTGCGTCGGCTACCGCCACCCGGCGGTGCTCGCCAAGGCGATCAGCGCCATCGACCAGCTCAGCGGTGGCCGGGCGGCAATGGGCCTGGGGGCCGGCTGGGCGCAGGTGGAGTACGCGGCCTACGGCATCCCGTTCCCCGAACCGAAAGTGCGCCTCGACCAGATGGAGGAAGGCGTGCAG
>CAZREK010000206.1:0-4895 GCA_964598965.1 uncultured Bifidobacterium sp.
AGTGGCGCCCTACCCGGCGCTTCGACGCCACCCTCACCGTGCTGCCCACCCTCGACCATCAGGTGTCGCGCCGTGGCGCCTACCTGGCCTACATCGGCTCGGGCGAACTGCCCGTGCGTGTGCGGGTGCTGGGCAGCGAAACGTTGGCCCCTGGCGCGCAAGGGTTTGTGCGCCTGCACCTCGACGAGCACCAGCCGCCCGTGCCGCTGGTGCCCGGCGACCGGTACGTGCTGCGCGAAAGCGGGCGCGACGAAACCATCGGCGGTGGCGAGGTGCTGGACGTCGCCCCCGTGCTGCCCGCGTCGAAGGCGCGGCCCGATCGCAGCGTGCAGCGCGTGGTGGCCGAGCGCGGCTGGGTGGAGGCCGACGAACTGACAGCGCTGACCGGTGCGCAGGTGGCGCCCACGCTGGGCCGTTGGGTGGTGGCCCCAGATGCACTGGCCGCGATGACCGACAACGTGGCGGGCAAGGTTGCCGCCGCCGGCCCGCTGGGGCTGGAGACCGCAACGCTGGACGAACGTGAACGGGCCGTGCTGGCGACGCTGGACGGCATTCAGGTGGACGGTGGGCGCGCCCGGCCGGCCGTGCAGACCGACCCGTTGGCAGATCACCCACTGTTGGCCACCCTGGCGGCCGGTGGCTGGGCGCCACCCGACCCCACCGGTGTGGATCGCGCCGAGCTGCGCGAGATGATCCGCCGCGGTCTGCTGGTGGAGCGCGACGGCATCGTGTTCCACCCGAGCGCGATTCAGACGGCAGCGCTCGCTGCTGCGCGGCTGTTAGCCAGCGCCCCGGACGGGTTCACGATGAGCCAGTTCCGTGAGGCCCTGGATGTCAGCCGCAAGTACGCGCTGCCGCTGGCCAACGAACTCGACGCACGCGGCATCACTCGCCGCCGCGGCGACGTGCGCATCGGCGGCCCGCGCCTGCCCGGCTGACCCCGTCAGGGGGCAGCGCGGTCGTCGGCGTGATGGTGCCAGGCGCTGAGCGACTGCACCCGGCGCAGGCCCTTGCGGCGGCGGCCCTTCTCGGCCGCCTTCTGCTCCAGTTCGCGAGCAGCGCGGGCGACGTTGACGTCGTTGGTGATGATTTCGCCGAAGCGGGCAGGGTCGGCCAGCAACCAGCTGTGCGAACCCTCCACCACCGTGCCCTCCACACCCGAGGCGACGCACAGCGCCTCGAACGACTCGCGCGGGATGATGCCGTCGCGGGTACCCCAGATGATGCTGATCGGCAGGCCGCTGTCGCGCAGCGTCTCCAACTCGCTGCGCAGATCGGCGCGGCGGGCGAGGTTGGCCACCTTCACGATGGCGCGCGGGTTGCGCACCAGGTTGGGCAACAGGTCTTCGGCCACCACCGGCAGCACGCGCGTGGCCTGACGCAGCGGCCACACGTCGCCCGGGAAGTGCAGCCCCCAGTCCCACAGCGGGCGCTCGGTGATGCTGCGCAAGGTGCGTCCGCTGCGCCACGACGACCCACCAATGGAGTTCACCAGCACCAAGCTGCGCACACGATCGCGATGGTCGTGGGCGAAGCGCACCGACACACCGCCACCGAACGAGTGGCCGACGACGATGGCCGGTTCCTCCAGCCCGATGTTGTCCAGCAGGTCGGCCACCCATTGGGCGTATCCGCGCAGCGAGAAGTCGTCACCCGGCAGGTCGGCGCTGCCCCCGAACCCGGGGAGCGCAGGGGCGATCACGCGGCAGCCCTGATCGGCCAACGTGGAGATCACGTCGCGGTACGTGTGTTGGCCGAGGGCCCAACCGTGCAGCAGCACCAGCGGCACGCCCTCGCCGGCGGTGCCGTAGGTGGCCGTGCGGCCCTGCACGAACGTGCGCCGGTCGACAACGGTGACCATGGGTCCAGTATCTCCCGAAACGACGCCGCAGGGATCAGTCTGCGGAGTGACGTTCGCGGTGGTCGCGGGCCGCGCCTTCCAGTGGCTCGACCTCCAGCGTGACGCCGTCGATGGCGATGACCTTCAACTGGTCGCCCGCGGCGATGGGGGTGGCGCGGTGCGTGCGCGCCCGCCACTTGGCCTCGCCCACCTGGGCGACACCGTCGGGGTCGATGGCACCGACGGCGGTACCCAGCGAACCGATCATCCAGTCGCGGCCGATGGTGGGTGTGGCAAACCGCGTGCGCACCATGGAGGGCATGCCGACGATGAACGTCAGTAGCACGCCGGCAATGCCCACCAGCAGAGTGACCCACGACAGGCGCAGGTCGTTGCCGGGCATGGGCTCGTAGAGGAACCACGACCCGAGCACGAACATCGTCACGCCCGCGCCCGTCCAGAAGCGCGGGATGCCCACCTGCACGTCGATGCCGAAAGCCACCATCGCCGCCAGCAGCAGCGCGATGGCGCCCGGCCGGGCAGGCAGCTCGGCCATGCCGTAGCTGCCGAACAGGATGCAACCGGCGCCGACCACGCCGGCGACACCGACACCCGCGGTGAAGAACTCGAACACCAGCAGGCACAGGCCGATGATCAGCAGCAAGTAGGCCATGGCCGGGCTGGCCACGGTGTGGAACAGCTCCTCGGTGAGGCCCAGCCCGTTGAAGCGCACGAGCGTGGCCACGTTCTGAGTGTCGCCGTTGTCGTCCAGCTCTTGGGCGACGGTGTCCACCACCGTGCCGTCCTCCAGCGTCACGCCGTCCATCGCCAGCACCATGCTGCGCACGGTGGGCACGCCCTCGTCGGTGGTGTCCAGGCGCAGCACGCCCAGGCGGCGGGCGTCGCCGAACGACATGGAGCCGTTGCGCAGCTGGTCGGTGCCGGCCCCCAGGTCCACACGGGCACCACCCGACAGCTCGAGCAGCGGCCCGGTGTGGCCAATGCGGCTGCCGGCCACCATCGCGGTGACGTCGGCGACGCCCATCAGCTGGGCGGGCGCCCCGTAGGCACGCGAGTTGCGCGAGGGCCCCACCCACACGCCGATGGCGATCTTGGCGTCGGCCACCTTCTGCAGCAGGTGGCGCATGTCGTCGTCGCTGACCACCGAGCCGCGCGTGTCCAGCTGCAGGATGAGCGCCTGCGAGCCGTTGGACTCGGCGCGGTCGATGGCGTCCTCGACGGCGCCCACCAGCACCTCGTCGAACAACCCGGACACCTGCAGAACGTCCACCGGGGCCAGTTCGGCCGCCGCAGCGCTGTCGTCGCCCTCGTCGGCCGAGGCAGTTGGTGCGGCGAACGACAGCCCCGCCCAGCCCGCGAGGGGGGCAATCAGTAGGGTGATCGCTAGTCTGCGCACAAGTGCCTCCGAAGAGCGTGGATCCGCTGCAGTTCCTCACCAGCGCCAACCTGGCCGTCGTGGCCGGTAAGGGTGGCGTTGGGAAGACCACGGTAACCGCCGTTCTGGCGCGTGCGGCAATCCGTCGGGGTTTGCGAGTGCTGGTCGTGGAGCTGGACGGCAAGCCCCATCTGGCCCGCCTGCTGCCCGACGTGGAGGTGCTGTCGTTGTCCGCCTCGGCCGCTCTGGCCGAATACCTGGACACACACGGCCTGTCCCGTGTCACCCGCCGTCTGGTCAACTCGGGGGTCATCGACGTGGTGGCCACCGCCTCGCCGGGCATCGACGACATCGTCGTGCTGGGCAAGATCAAGCAGCTGGAGCAGAGCGGCAACTACGACCTGATCGTGGTCGACGGGCCGGCCGCCGGCCACGCGATCACGTTTCTGCTGGCCGCCAAGAGCTTGCTGACCAGCGTGCGCGGTGGCCCGATCCACAGCCAGGCAGTGGACGTGGCGGCGATGCTGGCCGACCCGGCACGCAGCCAGGTGGTGATGGTGACCCTGCCCGAGACCACCCCGATCAACGAGGCCGCCGAGACCGCCTACGCACTCGAGGACCGTGTGGGCGTGCACCTGGCGCCGATCGTGGTCAACGGTGTCGACGCGGGGCCGACGCTCGACCCGACGGCGGCCCCTGACGGCAGCCCGCAACGGCTGGCCGCCGAGTTCCGCAACGCCCGCCGCGTGCTGCACGAGGCCGCCTGCTGCGACTTGGGCGACATGATCGGCCTGCCGCAGCTGATCCTGCCACACCTGCCCGGCTCGGCGCTCGACGCGGACTCCATCGACCGGCTGGCCGACGAATGGGACGCGCCGTGAGCACCACCCTCGACCAGCACCTGGCCCAGGCCGAGGTCGTCATCTGCTGCGGCTCGGGCGGCGTGGGCAAGACCACCACCGCTGCTGCCCTGGGGATGGAGGCCGCCCGTCTCGGCCGTCGGGCGGTTGTGGTCACCATCGACCCGGCCAAGCGGCTGGCCGACGCCCTGGGCGTCCCTGGTGGCCTCTCCAACGATCCAGTGCGCCTCGAACTGCCCGGCCCGGGAGAGCTGTGGGCGCTGATGCTGGACACGGCCAGCACGTTCGACGGCCTGGTGCGGGCCAACGCCGCCGACGAAGAGCAGGCCGAACGGATTCTGGCCAACGGCTTCTACCGCAACGTCGCCGGCTCGCTGTCGGGCACCCAGGAATACATGGCCGCCGAGCGCCTGCATGCTCTGCACCGCGACCAGCGCTTCGACCTGGTCATCGTCGACACCCCGCCCACCCGCAACGCGCTCGACTTCCTCGACGCACCGCGCACCATCGCCCGGTTCATCGACCACCCCCTGTTCAAGCTGCTGATGATGCCCACCCGCCGCGGGTTGAAGGTGCTGAACGTTGCCGCCCAGCCGGTGCTGAAGACGATCGGCAAGGTGGTGGGCGGCGACGTCCTCACCGACGCGATCGCCTTCTTCCAGGCGTTCGCGGGCATGGAGACCGGGTTCCGCTCGCGCGCCGACGAGGTGCTGGCCCTGCTGCACAGCGACGTCACCCGCTTCGTGCTGGTGGCCTCGCCGCGCTCGGACACCATCGAGGAGGCCTGCTACTTCGCCGA
>CAZREK010000207.1:0-4875 GCA_964598965.1 uncultured Bifidobacterium sp.
GGGGACTGGTGCAACAGCTCGACCGCGGCCAGCCGGTGCTCGTGCACAGGCTGGCTCCACAGCTCGTCGGCCAACGCGAACAACTGGTCGCGCGTGAACCCAGCGCGCAACACGGCCTTCACCTCGCGGCGCACATCGGGTACGCGCACACCGACGAACGTCAACTCGCTCTTCAGGTATGCCTGCTGCCCCGCTGCCCGCTCGGGATCGCCCAACTCGGCCAGGCGAGCCCGCAGGGCGGCCGCAGCGCTCACGCCTTGCCGCGCAACCATTCGGCGAACTCGGCACCGATGGCAGGGTCCGCGAGTGCGAGTTCGACGACTGCCGTCAGCCAGCCGAACGGGTTGCCGGTGTCGTAGCGCAGGATGTCGCTGAGCACGCCGTGGAACGGCCCGGCCTCGGCCTGCATGCGCAACGCATCGGTGAGCTGGATCTCGCCACCCGACCCGGGCTGCACACGCTCGATGCAGTCGAACACGTCGGGGGTGAGCACATAGCGACCGATGATGATCAGCTCGCTGGGCGCATCGGCGTTCTTCGGCTTCTCCACCATGGTGCGGATGGGGATCACACCGTCATTGCCGAGCGGACCGGCAGGGTCGATCACGCCGTAGCGGTGCACCTCGTCGCGGGGCACCTGCTTCAGCCCCACCACGCTGCCGCCGGTGGCAGCGGACAGGTCGGCCATCTGCGACAGCAGGCTGGAGTCGCCCATGATCTCGTCGGGCAGCAGCACGGCGAACGGCTCGTCGCCCACCGCTGCACGAGCGCAGCCGACCGCGTGACCGAGACCCATCGCCACGTCCTGGTAGGCGAAGCTGATGCGCACGTCACGGCCGATGCGCTCCAGCCGGTCGGCCATCTCGCCGCGGCCGGTGTCGCGCAACCGGGCCACGACCTCGGGTGCCTCGGCGAAGTACGCCTCGATCGCCGGCTTCGCATGGCTGGTGACCACCACGACGTGGTCGATGCCCGCGCCGGCACACTCGTCGATGATCAGTTGCAGCGCTGGAGTGTCGATGATCGGCAGCAGTTCTTTGGGCACCGCCTTGGTGGCCGGGAGGAAGCGAGTGCCCATCCCTGCCGCCGGGATGACTGCCGTCCGTGCTCGCATGGCCCCGATGCTAGAGGCCCGGCCTGTGCACGGGCTGGGTCCCGTCTGTGAACTGGCCGAGAACGTGGCTAGTATTAGCACTCGCACTGTTCGACTGCTAACCGTGATCGCGGAGCCGAAATGCCCACCTACGTGTACAAGTTCATCGACACCGGCGAGACGATCGAGGTGCAGCAAGCCTTCACCGACGACGCGCTCACCGAGGCCATGCACCCCACCGAGGGCCGCGTGATGCAGGTCAAGAAGGTGTTCACCCCGGTCGGGGTGACGTTCAAGGGTGGCGGCTTCTACAAGACCGACAACCGCGGCTCCAGCTCCTCCAGCTCGTCGTCCACGTCCAGTTCGTCCAGCAGTTCCACGTCTGCCAGTTCGACGGATTCCGGCTCGTCCAGCACCTCGACGGCGTCCACGTCAACAGCGCCGGCGACGACGTCCAGCACGTCGAGCAGTACACCCAGCAGCTGAGCCTCGTTCGCGCACCCGCCCGATATGGTGCGCATCGGCTTCCCCCAAGCACTGTCGTGTCGCGGAGGTCGTCATGTCCGTCTTGCCTCGCGTGCGCCTGCAATTGGCGCGCCGTCCCTGGCTCTACTGGTTGGTCGTCGGCCTCTGTTCGCTGCTGGCCTGGTCGTCGGTGCTGGGCGCGCAGGCCGATGCCCGCCGCGCGCAACGGGCCTGGGGCTCCTCACAGACCGTGTACGTCGCCGATCGGGCGCTGGCACCGGGTGACCCCGTGCGCGCCACCACGCGGCAGTATCCGGTGACGATGGTGCCATCGTCGGCGATCGCGACGCTGGAACCCGACGCGCTCGCGGCACGCGCCGTCTCCCCCGGCGAGGTGCTGGTCGCCACCGACGTCGCGGCCGACCGCCTGCTGCCAGCCGGGTGGGTGGTGTTCGCCGTCGCCACCGACGTCGCCCCGCAGTTGCTCGCCGGTGACACCGTCGTGGTCTACGGCCAAGGGGTGCGTTGGTGCGAGGGGGTGGTAGGTGCAGTGGCCGATGGCGTGGTGGAGGTCGCCGTGCCACCCGACGATGCGGAGGCCGTCAGCGCGCTCGTCGCCGTGGGCGACGTCGTGCTGGCGCGTGCGGGCGGCCGATCGTGACCGCGATCGTGTGCTGGTTCACGATGATGCGTCGGTCGCCGCGAGAACTGGGCGGTCCAGGCGGCCGTCGGCGTGGCGAGCGAAGCGTTCCACCGTTCCGTCGTCTGTCAGCCCACCGTGCACGGGGTCCGGGCGGTCCCACGGCCAGCCGCCGAAGCCACTGCTGCGGTAGTCGGCGAACGCCTGGCGGATCTCGGCCTCGGTGTTCATCACGAACGGGCCGTACTGAGCGACGGGCTCGGCGATCGGGCGCGCCTGCAGCATCAGGATCTCGCAACCGTCGGCACCGGCGACCAGCGGCACGTCGACCGAAGTGTCCACCACCACACCGGTGTCGGCCACGACGTGTTGGCCGTCGACCGCCACCGAACCACCGAACACGTACAGCACGCGTACGACCTCGTCGTCGACGGGCCGGGGCAGCGTGATGGCCGCGCCGGCCGACTGCACGACGTGCCAGATGGCGACGGCGGAGTCCGGCCGCGAGGCCCAGGAGTTGGGCGGAGGGCTGGGCGGCTCGGCGCCGTCGTAGTGACCGGCGATGACGGTGACGGTGGTGCGTCGACCTGCTTCGTCACGATGCTCGCGCCGGGGGATGTCCTCACCCCACAACATCTTGAAGTGCGGTTCGACCATCTTGTCGGCGGCCGGCAGGTTCAGCCAGATCTGGAACAGCTCGCACGTGTTCGGGCCGTCCTGGTCCAGCAGAGGGAACATCTCGCTGTGCACCACACCGCGGCCGGCTGTCATCCACTGCACGTCGCCGCGGCCGAAGCGGGCGGCCGCGCCCATCGAGTCGCTGTGATCGATGAACCCCTGGCGAGCGAAAGTGACGGTCTCGAACCCACGGTGGGGGTGCTCGGGAAAGCCGGGCACGCTGCTGCCGTGGTACATCCGCCACCCGTCCTTGGGCACGAAGTCGCTGCCGATCTCGCGGCCCGCCAGCGATGCCTTGGGGGCGAAGCGTTCGTCACCTGCCGGGTAGTGGTCGAGGTGGTGGACGCAGAACAGGAAGGGGTCGACGGTGGGCCACTGGAAGCCCAGCGGCACCGTCTGCAACACGATCGGGGAAGCGGTCACCCGCTCAGCCTAGGTAGCGCAGGACGGCGAGCACACGGCGGTGCTCGTGTTCCGACGGCGGAAGGTCCAGCTTGGTGAAGATCGAGGAGATGTGCTTCTCGACGGCGCCCGCACTGACCACCAACGAGTCGGCGATCGCGGTGTTCGACAGGCCCTGCGCCATCAGCGACAGCACCTCGCGCTCGCGCGGCGTCAGCGACTCCAGCGGCTCGCGCCGCCGAGTGCGCACCAACAGCTGGCTGACGACCTCGGGGTCCAGCGCAGTACCGCCGTCGGCCACGCGTTGCGCGGCGTCGACGAAGTCGCGGACATCGGCCACACGCTCCTTCAACAGGTAGCCGACACCCACCGAGCCCATCGCCAACAGCTCCGTGGCGTAGCGCTCCTCCACGTACTGCGACAGCACCAGCACGGGCGTCGCCGGCCGCTCGGCGCGCAGGGCAACAGCCGCCCGCAGGCCTTCGTCGGTGTGCGTGGGTGGCATGCGCACGTCGACAATGACGAGGTCGGGCTGCACGCGTTCGACGCTCGCCGCCAAGTCCGTGGCATCGCCGAGCGCTTCCACGACCTCGTGTCCGAAGTCGGCCAGCAGCCGGGTGAGACCCTCGCGCAGCAGCACCGAGTCCTCGGCGATCACGATGCGCACGGCAACTCCGCGATCAACGTGGTGGGCCCACCCTCGGGGCTGGCGATGCGCAGGCGACCGTCCACCGCGCGCACGCGGTCGCGCAGACCCTGCAGCCCGCCGCCCTCGCGTTCGGTGGCACCGCCATTGCCGTCGTCGTGCACTTCCACCACCACAGTGTCGCCCCGATCAGTCAGCCGCACCGACGCAGCAGTGGCACCACTGTGCTTGGCGACGTTGGTGAGTGCTTCGGCGACGACGAAGTATGCGGCCGCTTCGGTCACCGCCGGCAGACGGCGGGCGAGGTCGCTCTGCACGGTCACCGGCACCGGGCAGCGCGCGGCCAGCGCGGAAACGGCCGGGTCCAGACCGCGGTCGGTCAGTACAGCAGGGTGGATGCCGCGCACGAGGTCGCGCAGTTCCACGATCGCCTGCTTGGCCTCCTCGTGGGCGCGCTCCACCAGCTCGCGGGCCCTCGGGTCGTCGGCTTCGGCGATGTGCTCCTTCGCCAAGCCGAGGTTCATCGCCACACTCACCAGCCGCTGCTGGGCGCCGTCGTGCAGGTCGCGCTCGATGCGGCGCAGCTCCAGTGCTGCGGACTCCGTGCTCGCATCGCGGCTCTCCTGCAGTTCGCCGACACGAGCACGCAACGCCTGGGCCTCGTTCGGCGACAGCAACGCACGAGCCAGCGCGATGTCCGCTCGCGCCAGACCTTCCATCACCTTCGGCAGGACGGCCAGCAACGCCCAACCGAGGATGAACGTGAGCACCCAGAAGATCGTCAACAGGAGCGGGTGCGGATCGAACGCCGCATCGTGGTCGAGCGCCCACCCGAACAGCGGGAAGAACGCCATGCTCGTGGCGATTGCCCAGAGCGTGAGGGTGACCGTGAACGTGAAGATGCCCCACGGCAGCATGACGACGCCGTACGCAAGGCCCTTCCATCCGGGG
>CAZREK010000208.1:0-4860 GCA_964598965.1 uncultured Bifidobacterium sp.
GGTTGCCGGCGGGTTCAGCTATGCCGACGCGTTGGGCGCCGGTCGCATGTGGTCGCTGCAACTCACCCACGGCATCGGTGACGAGTTGCGCGCGTTCGTCGCTGCCGGTCACCCGGTCATCGGTATCTGCAACGGGTTCCAGGTGCTCACCGGCACGGGCCTGTTGCCGGGAGCGCTCGGCCACAACGAGAGCGGCCACTTCCAGTGCGAGTGGGTGCGACTGGAAGCCCCCGCTGGGCGCTGCGTGTGGACGCAGGGCCTGGACCCAGTCGAGTGCCCGATCGCTCATGGTGAAGGTCGCTACGTGCACCCCGACCCCGCTGCGCTCGCCGCCAACGGTCAGGTGGCGCTCACCTACGCCGGGCACAACCCGAACGGGTCGGTCGACGCGATCGCTGGTGTGTGCGACGAGAGCGGCGTGGTGCTGGGCCTGATGCCGCACCCGGAGAACCATGTCGTCCCCCGCCAACACCCGCGTCACAGCCGTGGCACCGGTGGGGGCCTCGGCCTCGCGCTGTTCCAGCGTGGCGTTCGCCATGCGAGGGAGGTCTGATGTTGCCCGAGCCGTTCATGGACATCGCGCTCGCGCTGCCCGACCGCCGCGATGGCAAGGTGCGCGTCAGCTACGCCTTGCCCGACGATCCGACGGTCGGCCCTCGTCGCCTGTTCGTCACCACTGACCGCCTCAGCGCATTCGACCGAGTCATCGCCGGTGTGCCGTACAAGGGGCAGGTACTCAACCAGCTGGCGGCGTGGTGGTTCGCCAACACCGCCGACATCGTGCCCAACCACGTGTTGTCCGTGCCCGATCCCAACGTGCTCGTCGCTCGCGCCGCCACCCCATTACCGGTCGAGGTCGTGGTACGCGGCTACATCACCGGGGTCACCTCCACGTCGCTGTGGCGCCAGTACGCGGAGGGCGCACGAACGATCTACGGGCACCGCTTCCCCGAGGGCCTGCAGAAGAACACAGCCCTACCGAACGCGCTGGTGACACCCACCACCAAGGCGCAGGACGGCGCGCACGACGAGCCGATCACGGTGGCCGCGGTCGTGCAGCAAGGTTTGGTCGATGCCGCGATCTGGGGGCAGGTGGTGGAAGCAGCCCTGCTGTTGTTCCGCCGCGGTCAGCAAGTGGCAGAACGCGCTGGGCTGATCCTGGCCGACACCAAGTACGAGTTCGGGGTCGACGCCGAGGGCGCGGTCGTCCTGATCGACGAGATGCACACCCCCGACTCGTCGCGCTACTGGGTCGCCGACAGCTACTCCGACCGCTTGACGGCAGGTGAAGAACCCGAGAGCCTGGACAAGGAGGTCGTGCGCCGCGCCCTGCTCGACGCGGGCTACACCGGTCACGGCGAACCACCGCCGCTGGCGCCCGAGGTGTGGGCCGCCACCAGCGCCCGCTACGTGCAGGCCTACGAACGACTCACCGGCATCACGTTCGCACCCGGCAGCTACCCCGTCGCACCCCGCATCACGGAGGCCCTCAACGATGTTTCCTGACCACGACGGCGACACCGTTCACGAGGAGTGCGGCGTGTTCGCGGTCTCCACCCCGCACGGCGAAGGCATTGCCCAGCTCGCGTTCTTCGGTCTGTTCGCGCTGCAGCACCGCGGGCAGGAGGCCGCCGGCATCGCGGTCAGCGACGGCAACCGCGTGCGTATGCACAAGGACAGTGGCCTGGTGTCCAACATCTTCACGCCGGCCACCATGGCGCCGCTGACCGGCTACCACGCGATCGGCCACACGCGTTACAGCACCACCGGCGCCAACGCTCACCGCAACATCCAGCCGTTCCTGGTGGAGACGATGCACGGCCCATTGGCGGTGGCGCACAACGGCAACCTGGTGAACGCGATGGGGTTGCGCGAGGAGTTGCTGGCCAAGGGCTTCGGTCTCACCGCCACCAGCGACACCGAAGTGCTGACGCTGATGCTGGCCGCAGCAGGTGGGCGCACGTGGGAGGACCGCGTGGAGCGCACCCTGCCCGCATGGAAGGGTGCGTACTCGCTGGTCGTCCTGACCAACGACCGGGTCATCGCCGTACGCGACCCGTGGGGCTTCCGGCCGCTCTCCGTCGGCCGCCTGCCCCACGGCGGCCACGCCGTCGCGTCCGAGACCTGTGCGCTGAACACGCTGGGCTGTCTCGACATCACCGAGGTGCAGCCGGGCGAGATCGTCACCCTGCAGGGTGGGGAGATCAACCGTCGCCAGGCGCTCACCCCGGCCGTCACCGCCGCGCGCTGCACGTTCGAGTTCGTCTATTTCAGCCGCCCCGACAGCGTGTGGGCGGGGCGCAACGTGCACCACGTCCGCCAGCGCTTGGGCGAGCAGCTGGCGATCGAGTCGGGCGTGGAAGCCGACGTCGTCACCCCCGTCCCCGACAGCTCGATCCCGGCGGCCATCGGCTATAGCCGCCACAGCGGCATCCCGCACAACGACGGCTTGATCAAGAACCGCTACATCGGTCGCACGTTCATCGAACCGACGCAGGACCTGCGCGACCGCGGTGTCGCGTTGAAGTTCAACGCACTTGCGGAGAACCTCGCCGGGAAGCGAGTGGTGATGATCGACGACTCCCTGGTGCGCGGCACCACCGCCGGCCCACTCGTCAAGTTGGTCCGCGACGCCGGTGCCACCGAGGTGCACGTTCGCATCACCTGCCCGCCCATCACCCACGCCTGCCACTTCGGCGTGGACATGGGCCACGACGGCGACCTCATGGCTGCGCGCTTGTCGGTGGAGGAGATCCGCGAAGTGATCGGCGCCGACTCGCTGGCATTCCTGTCACTGGAGGGCATGCACCGCGCGATCGAACCCGAGCACGGCGGCTCGGGCAACGGATACTGCAGCGGCTGCTTCAACGGCTGCTACCCGATGCCGGTGGACGATGCCCCGCCGAAGCTCAGCTTCGAAGGGGCCTTGTCGTGACGGCCATGCGCGTGCTGGTCATCGGTGGTGGTGGCCGCGAGTCGGCGATCGCGTGGGCGTGCCGGCGCCGCGGCCATCAGGTGCAGATCCTCGCCGACCTGCCCGCGGAGCCGCAGGCCGACCTCGTCATCGTCGGCCCAGAGGCCGCACTGGTGGCAGGGGTCGCCGACCGCTGTGCAGAACTGCACATCCCCTGTTTCGGCCCGACGGCCGCTGTCGCTCGCTTGGAGAGCTCGAAAGGTTTCACCCGCACGCTGGCCGCCACCCTCGGCCTGCCCTCGCCTGCCTTCCACCTGTCGTGCTCCGCCGAGGAGGCCATCGGTTGGTGGCGCGAACTGGGCAAGCCGGTGGTGGTGAAGCTGGACGGTCTGGCCGCTGGGAAGGGTGTGATCGTGCCGGACGGCGACGAGGCCACGATCGCCGCGATCAACGAGTTGGTGGCGCAGGGTCCGATCGTGTTGGAGGAGCGGCTGACCGGCCCGGAGTGCAGCCTGATGGCGATGTGCGACGGCAAGGTGGCGCGGCCACTGCCGATCGCCCAGGATCACAAACGCGTCGGCGACGGTGATGCCGGCCCGAACACCGGCGGCATGGGCGCTTACGCGCCGGCACCGATCCCCTATGACCCGGAGGAACTGACCGCCACGTTCGTGCAGCCGGTGATCGACCACCTGCTGCACGTGGGCGCGCCGTACGTGGGCGTGCTCTACGCGGGGCTGATGCTGACGCCCGACGGTCCGCGACTGCTCGAGTTCAACTGCCGCTTCGGCGACCCCGAAGCCCAGGCGGTGCTGCCGCTGCTGACCGACGATCTTGCGGAACTGGCGCTCGCGTGCTGCCACGGCAACCTCGGCGATCGACGCATCGCCGCCCGCGGCGCAGCGTGTACCGTCGTCGCCGCCGCTCCGGGTTATCCCGCAGCTCCGGTGACGGGGGGAGCGATCGCCGGGGATCTGGATGACTGGCCGGACGCACTCGTGTTCCCTGCAGGCACGGACGGCACCCGGGTGACGGGCGGCCGAGTGTTGTCCGTTACCGGGCTGGGCAACGATCTCGCCAGCGCCCGCGCCCACGCCTACCAGCGCATGGGCGCGATCGAGTTCGACGGCATGCAGGTGCGCCGGGACATTGCGTGGCGGTCGGTCGGGGCGGAACTGCGTTCCTACGCGGCGGCCGGTGTCGACATCGACGAGGGCAACCGCGCCGTCGCGCAGATGAAGGAAGCCGTCGAGCGCACTCACGGGCCTGCGGTGCTGCGCGGTGTCGGCAGTTTCGGTGGCGTGATCAGCTTGGCCGCGGTGAAGGCCATGGACGACCCGCTGCTGGTTGCCTCCACCGACGGCGTGGGCACGAAGGTGGAGCTCGCCGCGCGCCTCGGCAAGTACCGCGGCGTGGGGATGGACATCGTCAACCACTGCATCGACGACGTGTTGGTGCAAGGCGCACGGCCGCTGTTCTTCCTCGACTACATCGCGTCCAGCCGCCTCGACGCAGACCAGGTGGCCGAGGTCGTCACCGGCGCGGCGCAGGCCTGCGAGGTGGCCGGCTGCGCGCTGTTGGGCGGCGAGACGGCAGAGATGCCCGGCGTGTACCACGAAGGCGCGTTCGACATCGCCGGCACCTTGGTGGGTGTGGTCGATCGGGCCGACATGCTGCCGCGCGCCGACCTCGGTGCAGGTGACGTCCTGGTGGGTGTTGCCTCCAACGGGCCGCACACCAACGGCTACTCGCTGCTGCGCAAGCTGTTCGCCTGGCTGCCGATGGACTGTGTTCCCGCAGGGTTCGACTGCACGCTCGGCGAGGCGCTGCTGCGCCCGCACCGCAACTACCTGCCGGTGCTGTCCGAGGTGCTCGATGCCCGGCTGGTGAAGGGGCTGGCACACATCACCGGCGGCGGCCTGCCGGAGAACCTCCCCCGCGTGCTG
>CAZREK010000209.1:0-4859 GCA_964598965.1 uncultured Bifidobacterium sp.
CCCGCGATGGCGGGTGTCGATTCGAAGATTGCCGCATCCCGCCCGCATGGTGCGATGTCGACCACCTCATCGGCTGGGAAGACGGTGGCAACACCGACCTGTGCAACCTTGGCCTGTGGTGCCGACACCACCACAAACTGAAGCACTCACCTGGGGTGAAAGTGTTGGGCAACGCACACAACCTGCGCCTGCAACTCGCCGACGGCACCATCATCAACTGCCCACCCAAAACCCGACAACGACCACCACAACAGGCGGCGGCCTGACGCCCGCAACTCGACGGCGCGGTCAGAAGCCCAGGCGCGTGCTGACCTCGGTGAGCAGCGAGGCGATGGGCACGCGCACCTGCTCGGTGGTGTCGCGGTCGCGGATGGTGACCGCGTTGTCCTCCAGCGACTCGAAGTCGACCGTGACACACAGCGGGGTGCCGATCTCGTCCTGGCGGCGGTAGCGCTTGCCGATCGACTGGGTGTCGTCGTACTCCACCATGTAGCGCGCCGACAGGGTGCGGCGGATCTCCTGTGCCAACGGCGTGAGCGTGTCCTTCTTCGACAGCGGCAGCACGGCCACCTTGTACGGGGCAAGACGCGGGTGCAGGCGCAGGATGGTGCGCGCCTCGCCGCCCACCTCGTCCTCGTCGTAGGCGGCCAGCAGGAACGCGGCCATCGCACGGTTCACACCGGCGGCCGGCTCGATGACGTACGGGACGTAGCGTTCGTTGGCGGCCTGGTCGAAGTAGTCCAGCTTCTGTCCGCTGTGCGTGGCGTGCTGGTTGAGGTCGTAGTTGGTGCGCTGCGCCACGCCCTCCAACTCGCCCCAGCCCCATGGGTAGAGGAACTCGATGTCGGATGTGCCGGCGGAGTAGTGGCTGAGCTCGTCGGCGTCGTGCGGGCGCAGCTTCAGCATGTCGGTGGGGATGCCGAGGTCGATGTACCACTGCAGGCGGGCGTTGCACCAGTACTCGTACCACTTGGCGCTCTCGGCCGGGGGCACGAAGAACTCGCACTCCATCTGCTCGAACTCGCGTGTGCGGAAGATGAAGTTGCCGGGGGTGATCTCGTTGCGGAAACTCTTGCCCACCTGGGCGATACCGAACGGCGGCTTCTTGCGGCTGGTCTGCAGCACGTTGAGGAAGTTCACGAACATGCCCTGCGCGGTCTCGGGGCGCATATACACCTCGGCGCCCGACCCTTCCACCGGGCCGGCGTAGGTCTTGAACATCAGGTTGAACGCACGCGCCTCGGTGAACGAGCCCACCGAACCGCAGCCGGGGCAAGTGTTGGGGTCCTCCAGGTGGTCCTCACGGAAGCGCTGCTTGCACTTGGTGCAATCCACCAACGGGTCGCTGAAGTTGGCCAGGTGACCGGACGCCTCGAACACCTGCGGCGGGGCGAGGATGGCGGCGTCGATGAGCACGACGTCGTCGCGCTCTTGCACCATCGTGCGGATCCAGGCCTCGCGCACGTTGCGCAGCATCAGCGAACCCAGCGGGCCGTAGTCGTAGCTGGAACGGAAACCGCCGTAGATCTCGGCCGAGGGGTACACGAACCCGCGGCGCTTGCAGAGATTGACGATCTGGTCGAGTTCAGTAGCAGCCATAGCCCTCTCAGGCTACGGGAGTGCATGCCCGCGGGAGTACCTCACGAAGTGCGAAGATTGCGCCATGCGACGCATCGCCAGCAACCTCACGCCCCGTCTCGCCGCCATCATGGCCGCCACCGCGCTGGTGCTCGTGTCCTGCAGCAGCTCGAAGGAGGTCAACTCCCCCGGCATCTCGGCAGCCACCTCCGGCTCCAGCACCTCGGTCGGCGCCACCTCCAGCGTTCCTGGCTCCACCGACGCGCCCACCACCACGGCCGCCGCGGTCGACCCGCTGCTGCTGCGCTCCGACGGCGTGGGCGCCCACGACTACGGCGCCAACCTCTCCGACGTCGTCGACACGTTGAACAATGTCCTCGGTGCCCCCACGGCGGACACCAACACCGCCTACCCCACCGCTGACGGTGCGGGGCAGTACCTCACCGCCGAGGCCGACATCCAGTACGTCGCGCCGGTCGGCCGGCAGGTCTGCTGGAGCAACGGGTTCTGCGCAGAGTTCGGCGGCCCCGACGCCGGCTCGCTGACCTTCACCGGGTGGACGTATTCCGGCGGAGGTGGTGCGCCGATGAGCTCCACCAGCGGCGCCACGGTCGGCACCCGCTGGGCGCATGTGCCCTCCATGATCGTCAACGAGGGCGGCTGCTACTCCACCGGTTACGGCTTGGTCGACGACATCGACCTCACCCTGTTGTCCTCGGGTGTGCCGTTCTCGGAGTTCGACGCGAGTGGCAACTACGTGTCCCACCTGCCGGACCCCGCCGACACGACCGTACTCGTCATGCAGGCCGGCGACATCCCGATCTTCCTGCTCGGCGACTGCTGAGCCGCAGGCCTCACCCGCGCTCGAACATCGCCACCGAGCGCAGCTTGCGCTCGATGTGGTGCTCGAGTGACCGCGTCGCGTGCGACATCACCTCGTGCGTGACCTTCGACTCGGGCACGGCCAGCGCGTCGTTCAGGCGACCGCCCAGGATCATGCGCATCAGGTCGAGCGCTTCCTCGCTGATCGGGGTGCCGCTACGGCACGTGCGGCACAGCACCCCGCCCTGGTCCATGTCGAACGCCACCAATGGGCCGGTCTCGCCGCAGCGCACGCACTGATCCAGCTCGGGCCGCACGCCTTCGGCGGCCAGCAGCTTCCAGTAGAACGCGGGCACCACCAGCGGCCCACCGCGCTCGGCGATCGTGCGCAGTGCCCCCACCACCATCCGGTACAGGCGCGGGTTCGGCTCACGTTCCAACGCCATCTGGTCCGCCGCCTCCAACACGGAGATACCGGCAGTGAGGTGGTCGAGGTCGGCCACCAGCGGGGCCAGGCTCTCCACCGAGTCCGCCTGGCTGATGATGTCCAGCTCGCGCCCCTGGGACAGCAGCAACTGCACATGGCTCATCGGTTCCAGGCGGGCGCCGAACTTCGACTTGGTCTTGCGCACACCTTTGGCAACGGCGCGCACCTTGCCGTGCTCCTCGGTCAGCAGCACGATGATGCGGTCGGCCTCACCCAGCTTGTAGGTGCGCAGGACGACAGCGGTGTCGCGGTAGAGGTGGCTGGCCACTCAGTCGACCCCGCCGAAGCGGCGGTGGCGATGAGCGAACGACGCCATCGCCTCGTCCAGCTGGGCAGCCGTGAAGTGGGCAAAGGGCACATCGGTGAAGACCAACTCGCTGTAGGCGAGTTCCCACACCAGCGACGACGGCAGACGGTCGGTGGGACCCATGATCACCACCAGGTCGGGGTCGACCTCGGCCGGTGCGTTCAACACCACGTCGACGCCGTCCTCGGTGATCGCGCCCGCCGAGGAAAGACCGGCAAGTGCTGCCGCCAACCGTCGCCGGCCGCTGCCCTGGGGATTCGCCACCACGGTGCATTGACCCACAAGTGCCTCCCGCACCACACCGGGCGCGTCGGCGGGTCCATACGGCCGTAGCACCACCCAGTGCACGCCGGCGTCGTCCGCCACCTTGCCCAGCTCGGTGAGACGCTGGTGCCACTGGTCGTCGGAGAGGCCCGCCCAGTCGGCAGGCGCGCCACCGACGACGATCACGTGCTGCAGGTGCACCGTGTCGGAGGGGGCCGCGCTCATCGCCGCCATTGTCCCACGCGAACGCCCCGTTTGCAGGCACGCCCGCAAGTAGGGTGGACGCCGTGACCGAGCAGTCCCCTTCTGCGCGCCCCATGCACGTCGCGTGCATCATGGACGGCAACGGGCGCTGGGCGCAGCGGCGCAACTTGCCGCGCACGGAGGGCCACACCGAGGGTGAGGAGAACCTGGCGCGGCTGGTGCGCATCGCCGTGAAGCGCAACGTCGGTTGGCTCACCGTGTTCGGCTTCTCCACGGAGAACTGGGTGCGCCCGCGAGGCGAGGTTCGCCACATTCTCGGGTTGCACAAGAAGCTGTTCGGACGCGTCGCCGAACTCAATGAGCTGAACGTGCGGATCCAGTGGATGGGTCGCCCGTTCGACAGCCCCGAGGCCCGCACACCGAAGTACGTGCAGCGCGCCATCCGCAAGGCATTGAAGGACACGGCGCAGAACACCGGCATGGTGTTGACCGTGGCGTTCGACTACGGCAGCCATGCCGAGATCGTGCACGCGGCACGGGCCGCGGCTGCTCAGGGCGTGGTGGACGAGGCCGCGCTCGACGCGCAGATGTATGTGCCCGAACTGCCGATGGTGGACGTCATGGTGCGCACGTCCGGCGAACTGCGCGTCTCCAACTTCATGCTGTGGCAGGCGGAGGGGTGCGCCGTGTACTTCACGGACACACCCTGGCCCGAGTTCGATGGCGACGAACTCGATGCCGCGCTCGCGTTGGTGAACTGACGCATGCCGCCCAGACACTCGCCGGTCGGCGCCGCACTGGATCAACTGTCGGCGGCGCTTCCCAACGGCGGCGGCGAGCACCGCCCCCAGCAGCTGGAGATGTCCGAGGCGGTGGCACGCGCCGTCGAGCGCGAGCGCCACGTGGTGGTGCAAGCCGGCACCGGTACCGGCAAGTCGTGGGGCTACCTCGTGCCGGTGGTGCTGGCGGGCAAGACGTGCGTGATCGCCACCGCCACCAAGGCGCTGCAGGACCAGCTCGCCGCCAAGGACCTGCCCTACCTGCAACAGCACCTCGACGTGCCGTTCGAGTGGGCGGTGCTGAAGGGTCGCAGCAACTACGTGTGCATGCAGCGCGTGCGCGAGATCCAGGACAAGGACAACGGGCAGCTGGAGATGGCGGAGTTCGCGGCCACGACCAAGGCCGAGGTCAACCGGC
>CAZREK010000210.1:0-4789 GCA_964598965.1 uncultured Bifidobacterium sp.
GACCACATCGACCAGCCACGAGGCGGCCGTCCCGAAGGACGTGCCCGCCAGGCCGGCGCTGCACGTCCCCATCCGGCCGTACACCGCGGCGGTGGGGGCAGCGGCCAACTCGCGAGCCAGGCGGCGGATGTCGTCGGCCGCGATCCCGGTGGTGGCTGATACTGCCTCGGGCGTGAACGGCGAGCACGCGGCGATCACGTCCTCCACCCCGGTGACGTGGGCACGGACATGGTCGCCCGGGTCGGCCAGGCCCTCTGCCGCAAGGACATTAACAATGGCGGCCAACAGCAGTGCGTCGGACCCCGGGCGGATGGCCAGCCAGCGATCGGCCGCCTCGACCGTGCGAGTGCGTCGCGGGTCGATCACCACCACCGTGCCGCCACGTGCGCGAACGGCTTCGATGCGGCCAGGGAAGTCCGGGGCGGTGCACACACTGCCGTTGGAGGCGAAGGGGTTGGCACCGATGAGTACCAAGTAGTCCGTGCGATCGAGGTCGGGCACCGGGATGTTGACCGGCGAGCCGAACACGTACCCGGAGGCCACGTGACGCGGCATCTGGTCCACGGTCGAGGCGCTGAACCGGCGGCGGGTGCCGATGCCTTGCAGCAGCGACCGGTTGTAGAGCATCGCCGACAGGTTGTGCGCCGACGGGTTGCCCATGTACACACCCACCGACTCGCGGCCGTGCTCGGCGATCACGGCCGGCAAGCGGTCGGCCACCACGGCCCACGCTTCGTCCCAGTCCACCTCCACGTGCACGCCGTCGCGCTTGACCATCGGCTTGCGCAGGCGATCGGGGTCCTCGTGCAGTTGCTTGAGCGTGCTGCCTTTCGGGCACAGGTACCCCTTGGAGAACACGTCGTCGCGATCGCCGCGAATGCGCACCACGCGATCGCCCTGCACGGTCAGTTCCAGGCCGCACCCTGCCTCACACAGCGGGCAGGTGCGGAAGGCGATACGCGTCGGCGCGGAAGAAGTCTCGTGATCGGTCCCCATGGGTGCCATCCTGTCACCGATGCGACACCTGTTTCCGCACGCTGCCGAGGACGGCTCGCCGCAGGACCTGCGCGCCGCCTACGACGTTGCCCGCCCCGCGCCGGAGGGTCGCCCATGGGTGATGCTGTGCATGGTGTCCTCGCTGGACGGCTCGACCGTGGTCGACAACACCTCACGTGGCCTGTCGAACCCCACCGACCAGGCACTGTTGTTGCTGCTGCGCACGTTCGCCGACGTCATCCTGGTGGGCGCCGCCACCGTGCGGGAGGAGCGCTACGGCCCGCCCCGTGGCGAGCGCCAACGGATCGCAGTCGTCAGCCGCAGCGGCGACCTGGACTACGGCTCGCGGTTGTTCACCTCCGGCAAGGGGGTGGTGGTACTGCCCGAGGACGCCCCCGACGTGCCGGTGGAGAGCATCCGCGCCGGCACCGGGCAGGTGGACCTGGCCGCCGCGTTGACGCAGATGCACGACCGCTGGGGCACCCGCGTCGTGCAGGCCGAGGGCGGGGCAACACTGAACGGTCTGCTGACATCCGCCGATCTGATCGACGAATTGAACCTGACGATCTCGCCGCAACTGGCGGGCGGCACCGGTCCCCGACTGACGGCCGGTGCCGCTTCCGTCGCTCAGCGCATGTCCCTCGCCCACGTCATCGAGGACGACGGCTTCCTGTTCACCCGCTACGTACGGGTCAGGTCGGGTTCACCATCTGCATGACCGTGATGACCGCGTTGGCGTGAGTCAGCGCCAGGTCGGGCGGCAGATCGTCACCGAGCTCGACGATGAACGACATCGCGTCGGGAACTTGGGTGCGCACCCAGGTGGCGGCGATGCCGGAGAACGTGGAGCCGGTGCCCGACAACGTCTTGTACGGCAAGCCGGTGAGTTCGGCGTACTTCTTGCGCAGCGGGCCGTCCGCCCGCTTCGACGGTTGCACCAGGAACGCGTTCTGGTGGTACCAGATGGTCAGCTTCGGCTGGATGCGCTGTGTGAACGCCATGAACGCCTGCGTCTCGGGCTCGCTGCCCGCCGACGGGCCGCTGTACTCGCTGTCGCCCGGCTGTGCGATCGGGCCCCAGTCGTACGGGAAGTTGCGGTTCAGGTCGACCCCATTGGCGTTGGTGCGCGTCTGGTTGGCCTGACCGTCAGGGTTCATCATCGGCAGCAACCACAGGTCGTAGCCGTCCGGGAGCGGCAACGTGCGCAAAAGGTCGATGACCGCCAGGCCGTCGTCCTCGTTGCCGTGGATGACCCCGACGATCAGGATCACCGTGCCACCCGGCTTCCCGCGGTGGTACGCCACGATCGGGCGGCCCTGCACCGACGTGCCGATGACCTCCTCGCCCAGGAACCCCGGGATGGTGGTCGTGGTGGTGGGCGGCAAGGTGGACGTGGTGGACGTGCTGCTGGTGGTGGAGCTGGACGTCGTGCTGCTGGTGGTGGAGGGCGCCGAGGATCCAGCCACGGTGGGTGTGCTCTGCGCGGCCCTCGAGTTGCACGCGGCCAGACCCGAGAGCGCCACGACCACGACGGCGGCGGCAAGGCGCCGGTTCATGCCTGCTTCAACTTCTTCAGCAGGACCAGCTCGCGCTGGAAGTCGGCGGCACCGTCGAAGCCCTTGTACACGCTGGCGAACCGCAGGTAGGCGACTTCGTCCAGCCGGTGCAGGCGGTCGAGCACGTCGAGACCGACGGCCTGCGACGACACTTCCGGACCGCGCACACGCAGGTCGTCCTCCACCGCTTCGGCCAACTGCAGGATCTGCTCCGGTGCCACCGGGCGCCCCTTGCAGGCAGCTGCCAGGCCGGCGACGAGCTTGGTGCGGTCGAACGGTTCGCGACGACCGTCGCTCTTCACCACCATCAGCGGCACTTCTTCGGCCCGCTCGTAGGTGGTGAACCGGTGACCGCATGCCACGCACGACCGCCGACGGCGGATGCTGGTGCCTTCATCGGCCTCGCGCGAGTCGATGACCTTCGTGTCGTCCGTCGCGCACTTCGGGCACCGCATGGGCGCCCACGCTACCCCGCCCTCAGGGCAAGGTGATGGCCTGCCCGACGGCGATGCTGGTGCCACCGTTGGCGTCGATGAGCGCATCGAGATACGCCTGCGCCGAGGTGTCGCCACGGAAACGCTGTGCCAACGACCACATGGTGTCGCCCGGCTGGGCGACATAGACCTGGGTGGCGGATGCCGGACGAACCGTGGGGGCGGAGGCAGGATCGCCCCCACGGTTCGCCAGGACGCTGCCGACGCCGAGCCAAGTGGCCGCGACGACGGCGAGGAGCACCAGCGAGACCAGCACTCGCCGGCGCACATACACCATCGACCGGTCGCGGACGGGGAGGTACCGCGGCGGGACCACTGCGACGTACGGAGCAAACGTTGCGGCCATGGCGAGGGGTTCCCTTTCGGTGCGAGGGATGGTGAGGTGGGACACATCGAACAGGTGTTGCCCGAACGACTGTTCGCAGTCTGGCCGAACGACTGTTCGCTTGTCAACCCCGAGACGAACATTTGTTGCACGAACGGATGTTTGACCTGCTCTGCGAACGCGTGTACGCTGCCCTCATGGCCGAACGTCTCACCGACCGCCAACGCGGCATTCTCGACATGATCGAAACCAGCATGCGCGAGCGGGGTTACCCGCCCAGCGTGCGCGAGATCGGCGAGGCCGTGGGCCTCACCTCCCCCTCCACGGTGCACAGCCACCTCGCCACCTTGCAGCGGCTGGGCTACCTGAAGCGCGACCCAACCAAGCCGCGCGCCATCGAGGTTCGGTTCGACCCGTCGTCCGGCGCCGCCATCGAGCGTCGTCCGGTGCGCCACGTGCCGCTGGTCGGCGACGTCGCTGCCGGCACCGACGTGCTGGCGCAGGAGAACGTGGAAGAGCTGTTCCCGCTGCCGGAAGACTTCACCGGCGCTGGCGACCTGTTCATGCTGCGTGTCCGTGGCGACTCGATGATCGAGGTCGGCATCATGGACGGCGACTTCGTCGTCGCCCGCGCGCAGGCCACCGCGGACAATGGCGACATCGTCATCGCCGGCATCCCCGGCGAGGAAGCGACGGTCAAGACCTACCAGCGCAAGGGCGGCACGGTCACTCTCGTCCCGGCCAACCCGCGCCTGTCGCCGATGGTGTTCACGGACAGCGAGGTGCAGGTGTTCGGCAAGGTCGTCACCGTCATGCGCCGCCTCTGACGGCCAACGCTCAGCGCACTTACTGCTGCGGCGCTCCCCAGCCTTGCCCTTGCGGCGGGGCGGGGGGCGCCGCTGGCGTTTGCGGGTACTGCGGGGCCTGCGGCTGGTGCGGGTACTGCGGCGCAGGTGTGTAGCCAGGCACCGTCGGCTGGTAGCCGGGCACGGTGGGTTGCTGCGGCCACTGCGGCGCTGGTTGCCATGCCGGTGCGGCGGGGGCCTGGCCGCCGCGGCCCAGCAGCAGCAACAACAGCCCGATGATCAGCCCGACTGCCGCGGCACCGATGCCCGCCAAGATCAGCACCGTGCTGTCACCCTCGGGGTCGCCGCCGACAGCGATCGCGAAGTCACTGTCGGGGCTGGTGACGGTGAGCGCATACCCGCCCGGCTGATCGACGTTGAACGTGCGGATGCCGGAACCGGCGAAGTCGCCCTCGGAGTAGGTCGGCCCGTCGGTGTCGTCGAGGGTGATCTCGTCGCCGCTCTCGCCCACCATCGTCAGCGTCACCTGCGGAAGATCGTCATCCGCACGCGAGTAGCTGGTGCCGTCCGCCGTGCAGTCGCCCTCGACGTCGTCGACGTGCCCCTCGGTCT
>CAZREK010000211.1:0-4750 GCA_964598965.1 uncultured Bifidobacterium sp.
GCTGTTGGTCATACCGAGGTCTTTTGCCTGCTGGTTCATCTGCTGCTCCGAGTCGTGTCCGGGAAATGAAAGAGCCGCCCGGAGGGGCGGCTCAGAGCGCACTTCGGCGTGGGGCCGAGGTGCGCTAACGAATGATGATGATCGAGACGAGGTTGGCCGACGGCCGCACGGACGAGATCACGTCGCCATTCAACCCGCTCCAGCGGCTCGCGTCAACGCGGCGCCTGTGAACAACTTGTGACTTGCCGGTGGACGACGAAGAAATTTCTGTGACTAACGCCACTACGCGGGGGATAACCCTGTGAGTTCAAAAATACCGCTTGACCAGGGAAAACGCTGCGTGCAGAGTGTGCTTCGTACCGGACAGCGCACGCTGAACGGGCCCGAGGAAAGGAGCCGGAGAGGCCGGGTCGCCCGCAAGGGGGGCACGGTGGAACCGGAGGCCAACCGGGTTCGGGGGGTGGAAGCGGAGCCGGTAGGAGGAGATTCCGAACGAGCTGACCGAACGGCCGAGGGGGTGCACACCCCGGAGCTTGCAAGCAGCGTCGGCGAGGCGCACGAGGAAGCCGGGGCACCGGTGGAGACGGGCGGCGAGTCGATCACCGAGGTGGGGAAACCCGCTGAGGTGTCGGTCTAGGAGTCCGGTGCTGGGACGCTGGCACAAGGGCCTGGTGAAAAACGGATCGCCCGCCGGGTGCAACCGACGGGCGATGACTTGAGTCGAGAGAAGGCTAACGCCCCAAGGTCGACGCAAGGTGGATCCCCTCCGTCCCAGGAGTCGCCCCGGGAGGTGCGCGAGGCTTCGGCCCAGCAGCGCCGCCCGGGGCGCTTCGCGTTTTCCCGGCCGTTCCGCTCGCTACCGTGCACACCATGAATGCACCCGAGCCTCGCCGCCACGTCTCCCCCGGCTATCAACGCCAGCTCGACCAGGGGTACAACTTCGGCAGCGTGCTCACCTTCGGTCAGCGGCCCCTGCTCACCGACACCGCGCAACTCGACGAATGGCAGCCCGACGTCGCCGTCATCGGCGCCCCGTTCGACCTCGGCACCACCAACCGCCCCGGTGCTCGCTTCGGCCCGCGCGCCATCCGCACCAACGCCTACCAATCGGGCACCTACCACCTCGGCCACGGCATCGAGATGTACGACTGGGTGGAGGTCGTGGACTACGGCGACGCCGCCTGCCCGCATGGCATGGTCGAGACCAGCTTGGCCAACATCAAGGCTCGCGTGCACGAGGTCGCCAGCCGGCGCATCGTGCCGTTCGTGATCGGCGGCGATCACACCATCACCTGGCCGTCCGCAACTGCGGTCGCCGACGTCTACGGCCACGGTCACGTCGGCATGATCCACTTCGACGCGCACGCTGACACAGCCGACACCATCGACGGCAACCTCGCCAGCCACGGCACCCCCATGCGCCGCCTCATCGAGAGCGGCGCGATCCCCGGCCGCAACTTCGTGCAGGTGGGTCTGCGCAGCTACTGGCCGCCTGAGGAGACGTGGGACTGGATGGCCGGCCAAGGGATGCGCTGGCACCTGATGGACGAGATCTGGGATCGCGGCTTCAAGGCCGTCCTGGCCGACGCTGTCGACGAAGCCCTCGACGGGCCCAGCCACCTGTACATCTCGGTGGACATCGACTCGCTCGACCCTGCGTTCGCCCCCGCCACCGGCACCCCCGAGCCCGGCGGCCTCACCGCGGTCGACCTCATGCACGCCATCCGCGAGCTGGCCTACCGCCACCACGTGGTGGCGATGGACGTGGTGGAGGTCGCCCCGGCCTACGACCACGCGGACTGCACGGTCAACATCGCTCACCGTCTGTTCACCGAATGCCTGGCCGGCATGGCTGCCAAGCGCCGCGACGAGGCCGGCGAGATTCCCGGGCGGCCCGGCCGATGACCCGGCCGCGTCCCCACGGCGAAGCCCCGGCGATGGCCGACTACGGCGTCGGCGGCGACACCTGGCAAGCGCTGCCCTGGGAATGGGCCGGCGGCCGGTTGGCGGGAACCCGCAACTACTGGGTCACCACGGTCGGCCCAGACGGTCAGCCGCACTCCATGCCGGTGTGGGGCGTGTGGGACGACGAGGCGCTGCGCTTCATGTTCAGCTGCTCGCCCAACTCGCGCAAGGCGCGCGACCTCGCAGCCAACTCGCACCTCAGCTTCACCACCACCGACAGCGTCGAGTGCGTGTCGGTGCAGGCGACAGCGCGGCGGCTCGGCGACGCCGACGATGTTCAGCACTGGATCGAGCTGTACATCGCCAAGTACGGCGACGAGATCGGAGCGGACCAGCCAGGGGCCGCAGAAGAGATGGCCCAGTTCGTCGCCAGCCACGCGTGTTACGAGGCGACGCCCAGCGTGGCGTTTGCGATCATCGAACGCGCCGACGAGTTCGCCGAGCGCGCTACCCGTTGGCGCTTCACGGAGCACTGAGGAATGTCTGCACACACCCGCGCGCTCGACGCGACCACCGTGATGACGGGCGAGTTGACCGTCGACCTTGTCTGGCTGGTACGGCCACGTTCGTACTACTGGGTGGCGGTCGGAGTCGGCGCCGTCGTCGGGGCGGTGTTCGGTGCCTTCCTCGGCGCGATGTTCGGCTGGCAGTGGTTCTTCGTCGCCTCAGCGGTGATCGTTTTCGGCGGTCTGGGCATGAACGTCGGGCTCGACTTCTTCTTCCTCGCGCTCAGCCCGTCCGGGTTGTACCTGGTGGACAGCAGTCGTGTGACGTCCAGGCCGGTCCGCAAGGCGGTACGGATCGCCCGCAACGCGGTCGAGGAACGCGCCGGACTGACGACACTGAGGGTGACCGTCGGCGGGCGGGACTACATCGCCGGGCCTCGCTACCGCGACCGTCTGGAACGAATGTTGGCCTGAGGCTGATGAACCAGCGACGCCGCATCCGGGTGACGGGCATCGTGCAAGGCGTCGGGTTCCGTCCGTTCGTGCACCGCTTGGCCATGGAGCTGGGCCTCGTCGGGTTCGTCGGCAACGACGACTCGGGGGTGTTCATCGAAGCAGAAGGCTCCGAACAGTCCCTGGACGACTTCTGCCGACGGCTGTCGGCGCAAGCGCCCGCCCTGGCCGTCGTGCGCGAGGTGACGTGGCAACCGATGCCGCCCACCGGGGCGGTCGGCTTCAGTGTGGCGCCGTCCGCCCACCACGGCGAAGAGCGCACGGCCATCCCACCGGACGTCGCGACGTGCGCCGCGTGCCGCCACGAACTGTTCGATCCCTCCGACCGGCGGCACCGCTACCCGTTCACCAACTGCACCGATTGCGGGCCGCGGTTGTCGGTGATCACCGACCTTCCGTACGACCGAGCCACCACCACGATGGCCGGCTTCCCGCTGTGTGCTGCCTGCGCGGCTGAGTACGCCGACATCACCGACCGCCGATACCACGCCGAGCCCACCGCCTGCCCGCAGTGCGGGCCGCAGATCAGCTGGCGGCAGGGCGACCACGTCCTCACCGGCACCGACTCGGTGATCGCCGCGTTCCAGCAGGCCATCGCCGCCGGACAGGTGGTGGCGGTGAAGAGTGTCGGCGGGTTCCACTTGGCGGTCGATGCCACCGACCCCGATGCCGTCGCCCGGCTGCGCGAGCGCAAACAACGGGCCGACAAGCCGCTGGCAGTGATGGTGCCTGATGTGCAGACGGCCTCGCGGATTGCGCAGGTCGACGCGGCGGAGGCGGCGATTCTCGCGTCGCCGGCAGCCCCCATCGTGCTGCTGCCCCGCCGCACCGGCTCGGGTCTCGCCGACAACATTGCCCCGCGGAACCCGCTGGTCGGCCTGCTGTTGCCGTACTCGCCATTGCACCACTTGCTGTTCGCCGTGGTGCCCGGCGCGTCGGTGCGTCCGCCGACGATGCTGGTGCTGACGTCGGGCAATCTCTCCGACGAGCCGATCTGCCACGACAACGACGAAGCGCTCGCCCGCCTCGGCGGGATCGCCGACGCATTCTTGCTGCACGACCGGCCGATCGCGGTGCCGGTGGACGACTCGGTGGTCCGCGTGCTGGACGGTGAGGTGCAGCCGGTGCGCCGGTCGCGCGGCTACGCCCCGGTGCCCGTGGAACTTCCCGTCGAGGTCTCCCCGGTGCTGGCAGTCGGGGGCGAGATGAAGAACACCTTCTGTGTCGCGTCGGGACGGCGGGCGTGGGTGAGCCAGCACGTCGGCGACATGGAGAACCTGGAGACGCTGCACGCCTTCGAACGTGGCGTGGCCGATGCGCTGCACATGTACCGCGTGCAACCGGCGTCGATCGCCATCGATCCACACCCTGGATACCTCACCAGCCAGTGGGGCCGCGCGCACCGCAGCTCCGCCGACGTGGTGGAGGTGCAACACCACCACGCGCACGTCGCCGCGGTCATGGCCGAGCACGGGCTGGATGGCTCGCAGCCGGTCATCGGCGTGGCGTTCGACGGCACCGGTTACGGAGTCGATGGCGACGGTGGCCCGCAGCTGTGGGGTGGCGAGGTGCTGCTGGCCGACTACCGCGGGTTCCGTCGCGTCGCCCATCTGCTGCCGCTGCCGCTGCCCGGTGGCGACGCGGCCGTGCGCCACCCGTGCCGAACTGCGGTCGCCTGGCTGACGGCGTGCGGTCTGCCCACCGGAGCAGACCCGTCATCGGCTGCCTGCGACGACGTCGAGTTGGATGTCATTCGCCGCCAGGTGCAGACAGGGGCAGGTGTCGCGCCCACCACCAGCATGGGCCGCCTGTTCGATGTCGCCGCC
>CAZREK010000212.1:0-4746 GCA_964598965.1 uncultured Bifidobacterium sp.
ACAGCCAGCACACCACGCCGTAGTAGTCGACCACCTGCTGACGCAGCCGCGGTACCTTACGCCCACCCCACGACATCACTCGTCCTCGACGGCCTCGAGCAGTTGGATCATCAGCGCGGCGACAGCGGCCGCAGCTCTGCGGCACAGGTCGTCGAGCAGGTCGGGTGAGTAGCCGCCTTCGGCGGTGACGGTGACGGCCGTGTCGTTGTGGCTGACTGTGACGCTGATGGTGTCCATGCTCAGCCTCCTGCCGTTGGATACACCGAAGCCCCGCAACCGACGGGGGACGGGACGGGGCTTCAGGTTCGGCCTGCCACATCTTGCCGGTGGACATACGTATCAGGCCTCGAACGTGACAGTAGCACGCGAATCACACCGATGTCATTCTGCTGCCCCCGGCGTGTCGCCGACCCTGACCAGCACGTCCACGAGGTTGACCTGCTCATCGGCGTAGCTCGTGACGTGACCGCGTCTGATCCACTGGCGCAGCGTGTCCGGGTTGCATCCGGTGACCTGGCAGGCCCAGGCCCGCGGCACCGGGAACGCCTTGGGGCGCACCACCCGCAGCATGGCCAGCAGCACATCGGCCTGCAGCGCCCACGCGTCCCCGCACCAGCCGCACACCACATGCGTCGGGGTGGGTGCGACCTCGGCCTCGACGGGGTGGTCGTCGTAGGCCAGTCGCAGCGGCCCACCGCAGGCGTCACGCTCGGGGTGGGCTGCGGTGCATCGACCAACTGAGGTTTCGGGCCAGTCGCGCAGCACGCTGCGCAACGCCTGGGCGCAGCCGGCCAGCACCGCGGCGAACTCGTCGACCCGGTCGCTGCTGCAGATCCAGTCGAGGTGGATGTTCAGGATGCGCAGCGAGTCGGACACGTCACGCATGGGCGGGTTGAGCCGGCGCGCTTCGATGACCAGCCGGGCCTCGGTGAGCAGATCTGCATCGACGTTTGTGACGTTGTCGGGGTCGGCTTCACCGTCATCGGTCAGCCGGAAGCGGCTTCGGATGTCGGCCATGGCGATGATCGTCAGGTTTGCCGGCGGACGGGAGCCGGGTTTGCCGCTGGCCCTGCCCGCGGATCCGGTGCGCCCCGGGGTGGGGTCGAGTTGTGCGCGTAGTCGTCCGACGGTGTCGAGGTCGCGGCGCACCTTGGCGGCGCAGCCGGTGCAGATGACCGGGACGGGCAGTCCGGTGGCGCAGATGGCGCAGGTGGCGTCACTCATTGGCCCTCCAGGTCGACGTAGTGGTGGCAGTCGACGCACCATCCGCGGTCGTTGCGGGTGCGCAGGATGCGCTTGCATGTGGGGCAGCGCGGCAGTTCGTCGAGATAACTCACGCCAATTCCTCCGATTTTTGCTCCGTTTTTGCACACTCACCGTTACTGATAGATGGGCCTTGCCGTGGGGTTGTTAGTTCGTCTGTGCAGCAGGTGCTGGCAACTGCTGCGTATGTATGTATGTGTTCGAACAGAACCTCGGAACAGGTGTTGGGAACAGGTGTTGGGAACAGGTGTTGGGAACAGGTGCTCAACACCTGTTGACGCGACTACTTCCATGGGATGCCCGATTCGTGGTCGGAACCGGGGTCTTTCCAGCACTCGCAGTCGTCAGGATGCCCCGCCCGACGACACGCCGACTTGCGTCCAGCGGCCTGTTTCGCCTTGTGTTTCGCGTCAGAAACGGCCGCCAACTCCTGCCGTTCGGCCCAGTTTTGGATGACGAAACCTCGCCCGTTGCGTTCCCACAGACCAACTTGGCACAACATCTGCGCGTGTTTCGCCGTGCCGTGAATCATTGGTAATGCCACATCTGGGATGTGTCCGTCACTCTCTGCCAAGCCACTCCACGACAGGGAGAACATGTACATGGCGGCCGCGCGGTGGCCGTCCTTGAGTGACAACAGATGGAGTATCTTGTCGTGCTGGTGAATGTTGGTGTCCAGTCGCACCCACAGTTTGCCCATCACGCGCCACCGTTGTTCTGCCGTTCGAACCGTAGCGACTTGCTGACTCCCATCGGTCAGTCCTCCTTGCCGTAGTGGTGCGCGTAGTAGTGCGCCATGAAGTCCTGCAGGGTGCCGGCGTGCCAGACCGGGACGTCGCACAGGGTGCAACGCCACCGGCCCGGCTGGAGGTCAGCCGTTGGCATCGGTCAGCACCTCTAGATGCGCGAGCACAAGTCCGGCCTCATCGGCGCTCAGATCCCGGCGGGCCTTGATCGGCCGTCCGGTGACCTCCGAGCAGATCGCCTGGAGGTCCGCCCGGCCCAGTTTCAGGGCCTCCGCGGCGGCGGTGATCCGGCCCGATTGGGCGGCTGTCAGCGGCTCATTCTCGACCGTTTCGGGCTCGTCTGCGGGCAGTTCATCCACGAGTTCGCCGTCGACGATCTCGTCTTCTGCCGGCGCCGCGCTGAGCGTGTCCAGGCAGTCGCCCACCTCAGTGCGGGTGAGGTCCGTGCTGCTGGTGACCTCGCGGCCCACCACGTCGCTGCAGAATTGCAGCTTGTCGGCGCGATCGGTCAGACCTGCGGCGTTGAGCGCCGCGTGCAGAGCGGTGAGCATCCTCTTGGTGGGCTTGGCCTCCTCGCTCTGGGGCTCCTCGGTGGGCTTCTCGGACCCCAACTCCTCGTAGCCGGCCTCGCCCGGCAGCGGTGGCTCGCTGGACTCTTGCTGCGGTTCGGGCTGTGGCGCCGGTTGCGGCGCCGGTTCCGCTTTGGCCTTGCGTCGAGCCGGGGACTTCTTGGGCTCCTGCCGCACTGTCACAGTGGCTGGCTCGGCTGACGACATCGGCTCCTCGTCGGCCTGCACGAGGGGTACGTTCACGGCCGAGGAGAAGCCGCCTGTGACGTCGGGGAAGATCATTGAGCACAGCCGCGACGTGCAGCGGGCGATCAGCATCTCCTGCGGGCGTGTCTTGTAGTTGCTGTTCTTGGTGGCGTCGCCGGACTGTTTGGCCTCGTCCATCGTGTACTGCGCCTGTGTCCAGACCTCGGATCCTGCGCGGCGGCCACGCATCTTGCAGCGGGTGGCGGTGACCTCCTCGAACTCGATCTCGTGGCCGGCAGCCAGCACTAGTGCGCGCTGGGCCTCCGCGGACAGGTCCGGAGTGCCGTGCACGACATAGGTGTTCTTCAGGGTGGTCATGGGCGGTAGTCCCAGTTCGCGACCGAACAAGATGGCGCCGGCCACGGCCGCGGGCTTGCCGCGAAAGTCCTTGGGCACGAAGTCGGTGCCCGCGATCTTGGCCGCGAGATCGCCGACCGGGGCCAGGACGTGCACCCAGGAATCTACGTCGGGCTCAGACGAGACCAGTTGGCCCTGCAGGGCTTCGCCGTAGCGTTCGATTTCGGTCATGCGCTTACCTCGATCTTTTCCGGTGTGATGGGTGCGTGGACTAGTTCTTGAAGGCGCTCAGCAGTGGCGGCGACCTGGGCGACGTATAGGAAGGCGCGGAACTCCTCTTTGCCGGCGGTCAGCGGCACGAGGTCGGCGCCGTCAGCGCGCACATGCACGATCCCGACTGCGTCGACCTGCGGCATGCGGATGTGTCCGGTGTCGTCATCGCTCAGGAACTCGGCGAACCGATAGGCGGCCTGCTGTAGTGCCATGTCCCCGTACACGCCCTTAGAGGTCTTGAGGTCGAGCAGCCAGCGGCGGCCGTCGCACAGGGTGGCGATCAGGTCGAGGGTGCCTGCGTAGCCGTGGGTCACGTTGTACACCGCGGACTCGACATGCTCAGCCCGCAGATCCCAGTCCTGGCAGAACTTCAGGTACGACTCGACCAGGGGCAACTGCTCGGGGTCGACGTCGACCACGCCCTGCTCCTGCAGCTGCTGGGCGGCGTCGTGCAACTTTGTGCCCCGCAGCGCTGCCGCGTTCTTGCTGGCGTTCGGTGCGTTGCGGATCTGCTCGAGGCGCTCGCTGATCGGCGCCGCGGACAGTTCGTCCCAGTTGTCGACGGCGTACTCTGCGGCGGTGCGTGCGGCCCAGTTGACCAGCGCGGGCTTGGGAAGCCCCTTACTGAGAATCGTGGTGACGCCCGGCACCTTGACGCCGTTGGCGTCCTTGTAGCCGTGCCCGCGGCCGTAGTTTCGTCGTACGAATGGCGCCTTGAGTGTTGTCATGCGCTTGTCCTCTCGTGATAGCGGGTGTAGGTGGATGGCTTGGCGAACAGCCGCCCGAGGTCGGGCCGGCCGCAGCGGTACATGTGCCGGGACAGCGCCACGGTGGTGGTGTTGAGTCGCTTGGAGATGACCTGCGGGTCGCGGCTGGTGATCAGTACGGTGTCGACGTCGTCGCAGACCGCGCACGATGGCGGCTGACTTGCCACTGCGTCGATCGCTGCGGCCAGTGACGGCCGGATGCGTGTCACCCGGCCGTACTGCAGGTTCTTGACGGCCTGCCGCGAGCAACCCAGCATCTCGGCGAGGTCGGTAGCGGTGGTGTGGCGCAGCATCCGGCGCACCATCGCCCGGTACGGCGCGGCGTCGACCATCTGTGAGCAGCCTTCGCGGTAGCACGCCAGGCACGGGCCGCCCTGCTGGTTGTGTGCTGCGGCCAGTCCGCAGACCGTGCAGAGTGGTCTATTCATCGTCGGTGTCCTCTCGTTTGTTGACGATTCGCTGTTATCGGTTGTCGTCTTCGGGTGTCCTCTCGGTGGCGACGATGATCTGCGCGGGCGTCATGTAGGTGCTCATCAGCGACCGTCCAGTGAGTCGCCGCCGAGCGGCACAATGCCGTCCCAGTGT
>CAZREK010000213.1:0-4723 GCA_964598965.1 uncultured Bifidobacterium sp.
CACCGGCCCGCCCTCCAGCGCCTTGGTGGCACTACGGATGGAGATGGCCGCCAACCCGAACAGACCACCCGCGGCCACGCCGTACAGCGCGGCCGGTTGGCGCACCGCGTGCCAGGTGAGCCGGCGGCCCTTGGTGGCCAGCAGGGCCACACCCACCATGCACACGCCCGCGCCGACCCAGCCGCCCCACCGCAGCGGCTCGCCCAGCAGCACCAGCGAGAAGACGGCGACCTGCACGACCTCGGTCTTGGAGAACACGGTGCCGACCGCGTAGTCGCGAGCATCGAAGGCGCGGATGAGGCACACCGTGCCCACGATCTGCGTGACACCACCGGCCAGGATTGCCGGCCAGAAGTGGCCGTGCACCGTGGGCCACCCGGCACCGGCGAGGCGGGCGATCAACACGGCCAAGCCGGCCAGCGGCGCGCCGTACAGGTAGCGCACGAACCCGGCCCCGCTGACCGACAGCAGCGCGCGCAAACGGTGCTGAGTGGCAGTGCGCGCCGTCTGGAAGGCGGCGGCGAGGAGGGTGATCGGGATCCACATGGTGTCTCACATTTCGGGAATGCAATCTCAGACACAGCGTAGCCTGCGCCGGTGGGTATGGTGCGCCTTCGATATGTCGACCGGTCGGTACATCACCCTCGAAGGCGCCGAGGGCTGCGGCAAGAGCACACACGCGGCACGCCTGGGCGCTGCGCTCGACGCCGTCGTCACCCGCGAGACCGGCGGCACTGCCATCGGCGCTCGCATCCGCGAGATCCTGCACGACACGTCGGTCACCGACCTGTCGCACCGGGCCGAGGCGCTGCTGACCGCGGCCGACCGCGCTCAACACATCCACCAGGTGGTGGCCCCCGCGCTGGCAGCCGGGCGGCACGTGGTCAGCGATCGCAGCGTGTACTCCACCCTCGCCTACCAGGGCTACGGGCGCGAGCTGCCGCTGGACGACGTGCGCCGCATCAACGAGTGGGCGATCGGTGGTCTGTGGCCGCACCTGGTGCTGCTGCTGGATGCGGCACCCGAGGAACTCGAGCGGCGCATGCGCGGGCGCGAGCTGGATCGCTTCGAGCAGGAAGGCAACGAGTTCCACCAGCGCGTGCGCGACGGCTTTCGCGCTATGGCCGCGGCCGAACCGCAGCGTTGGGTGATCATCGACGCGGCCGCGCCGAAGGACGACGTCGCCGCGGCTATTCGCACCGCGGTGCGCGAGCGGCTGGGCATCTGATGTTCGCCGAGTACGCACGCAGCGTGTGGGACGGCGTGGTGGGCCAGGACCGCGCGATCGAGCAGTTGACGCGCGCCGCGGCCGCCCCGGTGCACGCATACCTGTTCGTGGGCCCGTCGGGCAGCACGAAGCACGAGGCCGCTCGTGCCTTCGCGGCGCTGCTGCTGACCGGCCACGACGACCCCGACACACGCGACTCGCGGCTGGCGTTGGCGGGCGAGCACCCCGACGTGCGCGAGGTGGAGCGCACGGGCGCGCGCATCTCCAAGGATCAGGTCACGGACATCATCCGCAATGCTTCGCTGGCACCCATCGAAGGCAGCCGCAAGGTGATGGTGCTGCACGACTTCCACCTGCTGGAGGCCGACGGTGCTGCTCGTTTGCTGAAGACGCTGGAGGAGCCGCCCCCCAGCGCGGTGTTCCTGGTGCTGGCCGACCAGGTGCCTTCGGAGCTGGTCACGATCGCCAGCCGCTGCGTGCGCATCGACTTCGCCGCCATTCCGCCCGACGTGGTGCAGGCCCGCCTGCTGGCCGAGGGTGCACCGCCCGCCGCCGCGGAGCAGGCCGCCGCCGCATCCGAGGGCAACCTCACCCGTGCCCGCGTGCTGGTCACCGACACCGGCCTGCTGGCCCGCCGCCAGGCGTTCGCCGCCGTGCCCCGCCGCATCGACGGCACGGGCACCACGGTGGTGGCTCTGTGCAACGAGCTGGCCGGCCTGATCGAGGCCGCCGCCAAGCCGCTGGAGGCCCGCCAGGCCGACGAGGTGACCGCGCTGGAGGCCCGCGTGGCCGCCGCCGGCGAGCGCGGCAGCGGCCGCAAGCAACTGGAGGAGCGCCACAAGCGCGAGCTGCGCCGTCACCGCACGGACGAGCTGCGCAGCGGCCTGTCGGTGATGGCCGGCGTGTACCGCGACGCCCTGGTGGCGGGCAACCTGCCCCGCCCCGACGGCGCCGTGCAGGCCGTGCGCCGCATTCACCAGGCCCTGGAGGCGCTGGACCGCAACCCCAACGAAACCCTGCTGCTGCAGGCGTTACTGCTGGAGCTGCCGTCGCTCTGAGCCGCTAGCATTTCCGCCTGCGCCCAGATAGCTCAGTCGGCAGAGCATTTCACTCGTAATGAAAAGGTCGAGGGTTCGATTCCCTCTCTGGGCTCCAATTGCTTCAGGCGGAGCGGCGCTCACCAGCCAGCAGCTCACGCCGCAACGCCACCAGCTTCGGCGAAGGTTCGGCCGCGGCCCACGGGTCGGCGACGAGCGCGCGCTCGTAGCTGTCCCACTCGCTGCGCACCCCGGCCAGGTCACCCATCTGCGCGTGGGCCCGCATGCGCAACGCAATCAGTTCCTCGTGGCCGGCCAACACCTTGAGGCCCTGGCCGGTCGCCCAGAACACGCCGTCGATGTCGCCAACCGCGAGGTAGTGACGGGCCAGCTCTGCCGCTGCCCCGGTGGACAGCAGCACGTGCGATGACGCAATGCCCTCCGCATCGGCCCACAGGTAGCCCGTGCCGGCGAACGGCAGGCCACCCAGCAACTCGACGCCGGGGCGCAGCACCTCGATCGCCTCCCACGCCGAGCGACCGCGGCTGGCCGCGACGCGCGCGGCCAACAAGTCGGCGTCGGTGACCACCGCATCGTGTACCGGCAGGTCTTCGGTCAATGTGCGCGCGATCCAGTCCTCACCATCCGGTGGTGGCGCGATGCGTGCCAGTGCGCGACGAGCATCGCTGACCACATTGGCGAACGTGGCATCGCGCACATCAACCTCCCACAACGCTGTTCGTGCCCCGGTTCGCGTCGGCCGTGTGCGGTGGTGACACAGCCACGCAACCAACTCCAGCGACTTCGACCGCTCGAACTGGGCCACGACACCGTCGACCGACACGACCTCGACGGCCCCGAGGACCCTGACCATCAATCGCCACTCTGGCTCGACGAAGTCGACCTGCTCGATCGGCACCACGTCCGCAAAGGGCTGAGGCATCTGATCGGCGGCTGCGAGCAGACCCGCAACATCTTCCAGTTCGGTGACCGTGAGCCCCACGGGCGCTACCGGAACGCCCAGCGGCAGCAGCACGTGCCCCGAGCCCTCGGCGACGAGCGACCACCCGCCACCGACAGCGGAATCGCACACCACTGCCAACCCGTGACCTGCACCAACCGAACGCACACCGTCCACCGTGGCGGGGTCCAGGGTCTGGCCGAGCACCACCACGACGACCGGCTCCCACGGCTCGTCGCCACCCTGCGTGCGCAGTGCGAAGGTCGTCCGCCCACCACTGGCGGACCGAGTGCCACCGATCGCCATCGCGGAGGTCTCCAACGCAGCGGCCGGTGAGTCCGCTGCCTCGCACTTCGAGTCGTCCAACATCGCGTCGTCGGTACCGACCGTCACGATGTGGGCGACGTCGAGGAACGGCGACAGCGACAGCGCGGCCACGATGGCGCGGATGATCTCGTCAGACGCAGGCGACTGCACCGACAGCACACCAACTGCTTCAAGGTCGACGAACAACTCGCCCTCGCCTGGCACCCGACCGATGTGCACCATCGCCGGGCACGGCTGCGAGCACCCACGCGCTTGCGCCGCCAGAGCTTCCAGCTCGACGTGGGCACCGAGATGCCACCGGTGCTGCTGCGAGTCGCGCGTCCACATCTCGCCACTGGGCGCGGCGGCCCCGTCGAGGTACAACACGATCTCACCGTGGTCACCCAGCGCTGCGGCCAGCACGACCGCGCCTTGCATGGCCAGGTCGACCGCCACCGAGCGAACAGCAATGTCCAAGCGCACCATGCGCTCGGTCGCATCGAGTGCGCGCAACAGGATCTCCGTGCGCGCCTCGGTCGCATCGGGTGGCAGAAGGCGCGTGCCGATGTCCGCGGCGCGCAGCCGACGACGCCGACGCTGCTCCAGAACGGACACCGCGCCGGCAGACAGCAGGAGCGCTGTGCCCAAGCCGGAGACGAACGCGGTGATGGGTGACGTCGCTGCTGCTGACTGCTCCGTCGCGACGGCGGTGACCAACGCCGGACCGTCCGCCGCTGACTTGAGTTGCGGCAGCAGCCCGCCGACCGCGGTGGCCGACACCGTGGAGATCACCGCGACACGAACCAGCGCCCGCACCCAGCCGGATGGACCAGCCTCGAGCGGCGCACGTGACCCGCCCGGGTTTCGAGCGATGGACACCATCTCGGCCACCGCCGTCGCAGCGAACCATGCCCACAACACCAGGAACACCATCGCCCCGCAACGAAGAACGAGTTCGTTGGGAACCCGACGCTGATGCCAGGACTGCGCGAGCTGCGACCAGGTTGGGAGTGGCACGCCGATCGTGGAGACGGCCGCCAGGGGCAGGCCGATCAGGAGCATGGAGAGCACGGCGGCCGCAAGGAGCCGGACGAGACGGGAACGCTTCATCAGATGCCTTTCATGGTGAGTAGGCCAGGCGCGCCGTCCCGCTGGCGCGAATCGTGACGGTGCTCATCCCACCGAGCACGA
>CAZREK010000214.1:0-4716 GCA_964598965.1 uncultured Bifidobacterium sp.
CGTGTTCATGAACGCCTGCGCTGCCTGGCCGTTGGCGCCGAGCGCGGAGCCGGCGTTGAAGCCGAACCAGCCGAACCACAAGATGCCGGTGCCGATCATCACCAGCGGCATGCTGTGCGGCGGGTGGCCCTCCTGCGGCCAGCCGCGCCGCTTGCCCAGCACCAGCACGGCGGCCAGCGCGGCGATGCCCGCGTTGACGTGAATGGCGGTGCCACCGGCGAAGTCCAGCGAACCGCGCTGGCCCAGCCAGCCGCCGAACACCCACTTGAACACCGGCACGTACACGAGCAACGACCACACCGGCACGAAGATCGCCCATGCGGAGAACTTCATCCGGTCCGCGACCGCGCCGCTGATCAGCGCCGGGGTGATGGCGGCGAACATGCCCAGGTAGGCGATGGTCGCCAGCGACATGCCACCGTCGTCGAGGCCGATGCCCTTCAGCATGAACGCGTCGAAGTTGCCGAGCAGGTCGTTGTCGAACGGAACCTGCGACAACGAGTAGCCGACCAACACCCACAACACGGGGATGATCAGCACGCAGTAGAAGTTCATCATCAGCATGTTCAGCACGTTGCGCGTGCGGTCCATGCCGCCGTAGAAGAACGCGAGGCCGGGGGTCATGAACAGCACGAGCGCTGCAGAGACGAGAACCCAGGCCACGTTCCCGGTGTCGCCAGCGGGCATCGGGACTCCTTGGTATTCGGTTGTAGGGGCAGCCGCACATTGTCGAAACAATGTTTCCAGTGTGTTTCGTAGGGTGCTCCGGCGTGTGAACTCTGGGTCCAGTACGGTCGCGTCCATGGCGGATGACGAAGAGATCGATGTCGACGGTGACGGGCGGCCCGACGTGAGGGTGCCGGGTCTGGGTGGCGCGCCCATCGGTGAGTTGCATGCCGGGCGCGGCGACACGGAGATCTACGAGGCGATGGTCGACTCGGACCCGCCGCCCGTGTCCAGCCCGTACTCGCCGATGGGGCGCATCGACCAGATGGGCTACGCGATGCGCAGCCGGACGGCGCGCACCGGATGGCGGCGAGTCATCATCCTTGCGTCAGGTTGGCTGCTGCTCGCTGCGGTCGTGATCAGCCTCATCAGCGGGCTGCTGCGCTGATCACTCGCGCAATCCCGTCCAGGCGGTCCAGGCTGGGCGGGCGGTGCCGTCCGGGGCGAAGAGGCCCATGCCGTTGAACTGCTGGTCGACCACCAGATCACCGTGCACGAACGTCCACACCATCGCCTCGATACGCGCCGCCGTCGCTTGCTGCGACAGCAGGGCGATGAAGTCCGTCTGTTCGGCAGCGCTGCCGGGTAGCAGTGGCAGCGTCTCGTCGGCCGTCCACCCCACCTCCGTGAGGATCACCGGCAGGTCGGTGTGCTGCGCGACCTGGGCGTAGTAGTCGGCCGGCAGGTCGGAGGGCTGCTCGAACACCAGGCTGGGGTACGTGGTGAAGCCAACAAGGTCAGCGCCCGGGAACCGATCCAGCAGGTCCCACTGCGGCTCGGCCACTGCCCCGCCGAACCAGCCGTCTCGGCGACCCAGCAGCCATTCGTACTGGAACGTCACGAACACCTTGGTGTCCGGCGACATCTCGCGCACGATCGGCAGCGCTTGCTGCCACAACGCCACCAGTGCTTCGAACGCAGCCGGGTCGTTGGAGGCGAGCAGGTTCACTTCGTTGCCGAGGCCGAGGTATGCGGGGTGATGCGCAGTCAGGAAGGTGCTCAGGGCGTCGACCGACGCATCAGCTGATGGCTGCAGGACGATCACCGCGCCGAGCCCCCGCTGCTCGGCCAACGTTGCGGCCACGTCGATCGGTGAACCGGCGGTGCCTGCTTCGTTCCACCCGCCGGCGTGCATCAGCAGGTCCGTCTGGCCATCGATCCCCGCGAGGAAGTCCGGGAAGCCGGTGCCCTCGTACGTGCGCGGTGTCATCCCCACGCCCACCAGCGGCGGGGCCACCACCGGTGTCGTCGTCGGAGCTGCGGTGGTCGGCGCAGCGATCGAACTCGCCGTCGCGGTCGACGACTCACGTCCATCGGCACACGCAGCGAGGAGGGCCAGCGGAGCGAGCAGGCGGAGGAGTCGGCGCATGTCCTCATTATCGGGCCCACCCGTCCCCGCGGTTCACGCCTTCTGCGGGTCCCGTCCGAGTGGCTGGTGACACCCTGGGTGTCGCCAGCCACTCGGGCGCGCCTGTCCCACTCGCATGGCGGGCTGCCACTCGCATGGCGGGCTGGCACTCGCACCGGGCGGGGGTGGGTCGCGTAGTCTCGCCTCCATGACCGACACGTTGCAGACCCCCGCAGAGGCAGGCCGTTGGACGGCCCAGTGGAAAGAGCTCTACGCGGAGGTCATCACCACCGGCCTGTGCACCGGCTGCGCGGGTTGCGTGGTGACGTGCCCGCACGACGTCATCGGCTACCAGCACGAGGAAGGCAAGTACAAGCCGTTCCACTTGGAGGACGACCTGGGCCCGGCCAACTGCGCGCACGGCTTCGGTGAAGGGGGCGGCTGCACCACTTGCACCCGCGCCTGCCCCCGCTTCCGTGCCTGGGAACCCAACGCCGACATGCACCTGTTCGGCCGTGTGCGCGAGCCCGACGAGATGGGCGGCATCTGGCGTCAGTTGTTGCTGACTCGCGCGGCCGACGACACGCAGCACCAGAAGGGCCAGGACGGTGGCTTCGTCACCGCGATGCTCACCTGGCTGATGGACAACGACTACATCGACGCGGCGATGGTCAGCGGCGTGGAGGCCGACGACGCGTGGAAGGCCAAGCCGGTGCTGGCGCACAACAAGGAGGAAGTGCTGGCCACCGCGGGCAGCCGCTACACCTACTGCGCCAACCCGCTGGCTCTTCGCCAGGCCAAGGAGGAAGGCATCAACCGCCTGGCGCTGGTGGGCATGGGCTGCCAGACCAGCTCGCCCCCCACCATGTGGGACCGCAAGGCGGGCAAGGTGTCCAAGCCGTTCCTGTTCAACATCGGCCTGCTGTGCAGCAAGACGTTCGACGACGCGATCTTCCCCGAGCTGTTCGAGGCCAAGTACGGCTTGAAGAAGCAGGACATGGTGAAGATGAATATCAAGGGCGTCTTCCAGATCTGGATGAAGGACGGCTCGTACCACGAGATCGACCTGAAGGAGTGCCACCAGTGGACTCGGGAGGGCTGCAAGCACTGCCCCGACTTCTCCGCGGAGCACGCCGACGTCAGCACCGGTGGCATCGGCAAGGACAACGACTGGACCCTCACCATCGTGCGCACCGAGCTGGGCGAAGAGGTCGTCAACCGCATGATCAAGGACGGCGTGATCATCGCTCGCCCCGCACAGGAGGACGAGGTGGCGATGAAGCTGCTGCGCCAGCTCAGCATCGTCAGCCGCCGCCGCTGGCCCGAGTGGGCGGACAAGAACCCGGCCATCGGGGTGCCGCCGCCCAAGAAGAAGGCTGCCCCGACCGACGACAGCGGTACGGCCCCCGCCGCGCACTAGGAGCACCACCATGCCGCTTCACCCTCAGTCCCGCGCCATTCTCGATCTGATCGCCAGCATCGGCGACCCGCCGCTGGAGCAGTGCACCCCGCAGCAGGCCCGCGACAACCGCAAGAACCGCGGGCTGCCGCCGAGCACCGCCGTCGTCCACGAGATCCGCGACCTCGATGCCGGCGGCGTGCCGGCCCGCCTCTACCGGCCAAGCGCGGCCACCGACCTGGGCCTGTTGGTGTACTTCCACGGCGGCGGCTGGGTGATCGGCGACCTCGACGGCCACGACGACGTGTGCCGCCGATTGGCCAACGGCAGCGGTCATGCCGTGCTCAGCATCGACTACCGCCTCGCACCCGAGTACCCGTTCCCCGCTCCGGTGGAAGATGCGATCACCGCGACACGCTGGGCGCACGCCAATGCGGCCGCGCTCGGATGTCGCGCTGATCGCCTGGCCGTGGGCGGCGATTCCGCGGGCGGCAACTTGGCCGCGGTGGTGGCCAACATCGCCCCGGTGCCGCTGGTGTTCCAGTTGCTGGTGTACCCGGTCACCGATGCCACCTGCGCGCAGCCCAGCTACACGCAGAACGGCGAGGGTTACCTGCTGACCGCAGCCGGCATGCGCTGGTTCATCGACCATTACCTCAGCGGCGACGCCGGCTCACCCACCGACCCGCGTGTGTCGCCGTTGTTCGCCTCCGACGAGGTGCTGGCCCAGGCTCCGCCGGCGATGGTGATCACCGCCGAGTTCGACCCGCTGCGCGACGAGGGCGAGGCCTACGCGGCGCGGCTGGCCGCCAACGGCGTGGCCACCAGCCACGTGCGCTTCAGCGGACAGTTCCACGCATTCTTCTCGATGGGCGACTTCGTGGACGACGGCCGCAACGCCATCGCACTGGCCGGCTCTGCCGTCGCCTGCGCGTTCAACCGCTGAGCTGACGACCTAGCGACCCTCGTGCCGCGGGCGCGGTGTCGGTCGCGACTGATTGCGCGTGCGGTCGATCATGCGCGTACCGTCGATCGCCCGGGTTCGGTCCGCGGCCCGGGCGCGGTCGATGTCACCGCTGTGGTCGGGGCGGCGAATGCCCTTCGACGAGGTGTCGCCGCGACGCTTGGCGACTCCGTTCTGAATGCCGTCCTTCGCCTTCTGCAGCGGTGTGCGCGGCACGGGGCGACCGGCGCGCACCGCCTTGGCACCGATCAAGTACGTGACCACCGCGAACAGGCCGAA
>CAZREK010000215.1:0-4681 GCA_964598965.1 uncultured Bifidobacterium sp.
CCCAGCGCGAAGGTGTCGCTGGTGGAGCGCAGCCTTGGTGCTGGCTGGGCCGGCCACCGCCTCGCGGATCTGGAGAGCGAGGACGTGCGCGTGGTCGCTGTCAGCCGCCTGGGCGAGTCGATGCTGCCCAAGCCGGATCTTGTCGCCCAAGAGGGCGACGTCGTCTACCTGATGGTGAACTCCGCAGCGATCGGATCGCTCGACGAGCTCACCAAGCAACCGTCTGCCGGACACGGCCACTGATCGGCACGGAGGAACAAAGTCATGAAGGTCGTCATTGCAGGCGGGGGCAGCGTGGGTCGGTTCATCACCGAACAGCTGGTCAACGCGGGTCACGAAGTGACCATTCTCGACAACGATCAGCGGGTGTTCTCGCAGTACGGCAACACCATCCCCGGGGCTACCTGGACGAAGGGCGACGCCTGCGACTACAGCGTGCTGAAGGCCGCCGGGCTGGACACGGTGGACGTCGTCGCTTCGGTCACCGGTGACGACGAGGACAACCTCGTCATCTCGCTGTTGGCCAAGCAGGAATTCGCCGTGCCTCGCGTGGTGGCCCGCGTGAACAACCCGAAGAACGAGTGGATGTTCAACGAGACGTGGGGCATCGACGTGTCGGTCAGCACCCCGCACCTCATCACCGGCCTGGTGGAGGAAGCGGTCACCGTCGGTTCGTTCGTGCGGCTGCTGTCCTTCGGCGGCGGCAAGGCCAAGCTGGCCGAGGTCACGCTGGCCGATGGCTCGCCCGCGGCCGACAAGGAGATCTCCGAGCTGCACTTCCCGCGCGACACCACCGTGGTGGCCGTCCTGCGCGAGGAGAAGGTGATCGTGCCGCGCGGCGACACCATCCTGCGCCTCGGCGACGAAGTGCTGGTGCTGGTGACCTCCGAGAGCGAGGACGACACTCGCGCCATCCTCATCGGCTGAGCCGAGCGGCCCAGCCGTGGGTCACTTGGGCAGCAGGGTGTAGACCGGGTTGACCATCACCAGGCGGCCTTTGTCCTGGCGGACGATGCCTTCCAGGACCACGCCACGATGATGGTCGATGCCGGCAAGGTGACGGCGGCCGGTGAACATCGCCGCGGCCGAACCGGTGCCATCGGAGATGGTGATCTCGTAGGCCGGCACACCTGAGCGCGGAACGATGCGTGTGCGAGTGACCTCGCCCCCGATGCGGACATGAGTGCGCGGGGTGACCTGGGCGATGCAGACGATGTCCATGTCGGCGAAGCGGCCCTGCAGGCGCTCGTCGTCGATCTCCTCCACCGTCGCGGTGAGTCGCTTGGCAAGGTCGCGCAATCCCATGTGGCCGATGCTAACCATCAGCCGTTGATGTTCACCGAGGAGAGCTCACCGGTGGGAAACACCGCTGTCGGGCCGGACCACACGTAATCGGCCAGTTGTTCCGTGTAGCCGCTGGCCCAGAACTGGACGCGGTAGGTGATGCGTGCCGTGATCGCCACGCTGCCCGGCCCGGGCGGTGTCCACATACAGGCGCCGTTCACGCCCGGTGTCGCCAAGTCCGGAAGTTGCGGGAAGGCGGGTAACACACCTGCTGCGGAGTTGGCCGGCCCGTTGCGGGCGATGCAGGACACGAACCCGTCGAACGGTGTGGACGGCTCTGCCGGGTCCGGGGTGAACACCACGTGGAAGTCCAGCGACACCGGGACGACGTGGAGGTACAGCCGCCAGCCGCGCCACGACACCACGTTCGAGGTCTGCGACCGCCACGCGGAGTCGGCAATGGCCAGCCACGACGGGTAGCGGGTGATCAGGCCGCCCCACTTGTCGACCACCGGGTTGCGCCACACCTGTGGTGCTTCCAGCTGCAACCCGTTGTAGAGCGTCGTGATGCGCGTGCGCGGGTTGATCATCGGATCGCTCGCGTAGACGAGAAGGTACGACTTGAAGTGATCCTGGCTGTCGCAGTACACGAGGAACGTGCGGAAGGCGTTGACGAGCGCACCTCGTGACACCTGCGGGGAGTACGACCAGTAGTCGCCGTAACTGAGGATCTCGCCCTCGACGAAGATCCAGCGTGTGCTGTGCACCGTTTGACCGACCGTGTAGTGCTGGCCGTCGTACGTGGTGCCATTGGTGCTGGCCGTGAAGGTGCACGAGCCCCGGTTGCCCGTGGTGGCGAACAACGAGGTGGTGGGAATGGTGGTGTAGCGCGCCAGGTACCCCGACGTGTTCCGCAGATCCACCACCCGCGTCCCGCCCGCGAAAATCGGCGGGTCAGTAATTCCTACTTGCCCGCCGCCTGCGTACGCGTGCGTATGCGAGAGCAAGAGGGTGAACGCAAAGATCTGTGCGGCGGCTCTCAGTCGCATGCGATGGGTTCCCGCGACATGCTCTCCACCTTCCAAACGCCCATCTTGGCGCTCATTCGAGCGCCAAGGCCGTTGGGTGTCACCCCCAAGGTCGAGTCGGAGCCGAGCGATCCATCTGGCAGTCGCCACACCCCACCGTCGAGCATGCAATCCATGACGATGGCCGTCGTTCCGGATCGCTCCTCTCCCCAGACCGTTGGCCTGAGCACGACTCCGCCAGAGGTGTCAAAGGTTTCGTGGAGGTTCCGATGTGGAGTCAGGAAGTTCGCGTAACTCGCAACCGCTTGGTCCGAATACCACTGCTCCCAGCCGGGGTCGTTGAGGTCGATGGGGTCCTGGCTCGTGGCCCGGAAGAACACGATCCTTGCTTGGAGGTAGGCCTCGATGACGGGGAGGTCGTCCTCGTTCAGCACCCAGGTGACGCCGTTGGGAATGTCCTCGACGGTGGGCAGCCACACCCACACACCAGGCATCAGCAGGTACACCAGACCCGGTTGGGTGACCCCCGGTGCGGAGTCCACGCGAGTCCAGGGGCCGTCGGGGGAGAGCTGGATCTCGCCCGGCTGGCCGGTCACCGGCACCACCGACCCGGTGGTCTCAGGTGGCGATGTCGTGGTGGTCGCCGGTAGGGACGCGGTCACCGGGGTGGTGCTCAACGTGTCCGGCGCGGCGTTGCCGCCCGAGTCGCACGCAGCCAACACACACGCCAGTGCCAACGCGGCACGCGTGACATTGGGTCTCATGGACGCCTCCTGAAGTTCCGCCTCCGATTCATCACCCCTACTGAGGGACAACGAATCGGACCTTCCGGCACATTCTTCCGAGCAATGCCCGTTCGCGCCAGATGTCAGGGTCGATCTTGACGAATCCCGAACGGCGCATCCAGCACCCAGCCCTCCTCCTGCACGGCCGCGGTGGCGACGTCGTCGGGCAGGGTGGGGCGGAAGCGGGCCACCAGATCCCCGGCACGGTCCAGGGTGCGGAAGTGGCGGGCGAGTGCCGTCACCTGGCCTCGGTCCTTGGGCAGTAGGTCGTCCTCTTTGACGATGCTGGGCCACACCTCCGCCAGCACCACGGCGTCGGCGGCGGTGGCCGGCGCGAGACCGGTGTCGAACGGCCACACCTGCACACGCGGGTGCTGTCGCAACGCATGGGCGACGGGGATGCCGGTCAGCGCCTGACTACCCACACTGCCGGCGCCCAGCAATTGCCAGTTGGTGAACGGGGGCCGACCGGTGTGCGAGCGGAGTACCACCTCGGTGTGGCGCAGCGGCAGGTCGGCCACGCCCGGGGGTCGGGTGGTGGTCAGGTGGATGCTTGCTCGTCGAGGCGGCACGCCCCACAAGCGCGGCGAGCCGAGACGGCGGTTGAGGTCGGTGGCCACGGCCCAGCGGTTGTTGCGGTTGCGATGGTCGTCCTCGATCGCTGCCGCGAGGTGCTGCCAGGTGGCCAGCCACGCGGGGCCGTCCGTGAGCCCGGCCGCTGCAGCGAACCCGACGGGGTAACCGAAGGGGAAGTCGAGCCCGATGAGTATCCGCCGCCCCACGTGCTGGTCGATCAGCTCCCGCAGCGCCGCGAGTGCCGCGGCACGAGTCGGCATGTTGGTCGCCACCGGGTCGCCGTCGGCCTCGGCGATGCCGATCCAGATCGAGTCGGCGCCTCGCTTCGGCGTCGAGTTCGCGCTCCAGTCGACGATGCAGTACACGTCGAACAGCGGCCGGGTCATCGACGCACGATAGGCGGCGTAGGGTGCGGGCATGTGCCGCAACATCACCACGCTGCGCGGGCTGGAGCCCGTGGCCACGCCGGAGGAGATCGAGGCCGCCGCCCGCCAATTCGTGCGCAAGATCAGCGGCGTGCAGAAGCCGTCGGCCGCCACCGAGGCCGCGTTCGAACGAGCGGTGGCGGAGATCGCCCACATCACGACGCACCTGCTGGCCGACCTGCCGCCGCGCAAGCAGCCGCCGCCCACGCTTCCCCCGCTGCGACGGCGAGCCGCCCCGTAGCCTGTCGGCTGCGATGAAGACCCGCACTCTGCTCCTCCTGGCCGTCACCTGCGGTCTGGCCATCCTCGTGGCCGGCACCCTGCAACTGCTGCGTCTGGCCGGGCAGCAGGAAACGACCACGCTGGGTGTGGGCGACACGGGTCGCGCAGGTGATGCGGTCATCGTGGTCACCGACTACCGCGAGGACGCCACGCACGCCGTCGTCACGGTCACGCTTTCCGGGGTGGACGATCCCGAAGGCATCTCCGGGTTCGGCCTGGCCAACGTGTCGCGCATCGCTGCCCCGACGGGGGAGGGTGACCAGGCCTGCGCGGCGCTGACACGGGAAGAAGTCACCTGCAC